>CBDTVQ010000111.1:0-6612 GCA_965364045.1 uncultured Tessaracoccus sp.
GTCCGTGCCAGCGACGGCGTGTCCAACACAGTCACCTTCACCCTCGTCAGTCGCGCCGTCGACTCGCATGTGCTGATGCTGCGCACCACCGTGCCGGAGCAGTCGGAGGATGAGTCGCCAGTGGTCGCGCAACTCAACGCAATGACCTGCGGCGCCAGCACCAGTTTCGGCGTAACACTCCCCCTTTGTTGATGGTCCCCCGTTCTCTGGTTGACGGACAAAGGTTCATCCTTGGACAACCCCGCGCTGGCCTTGTTCAATGGCGTCGGATAGGTTGCTTTGAGGATGAATGCCCGCAGGCACTCCATATATGCCAGGGGGCGCCCAATGTTTCGCGGAAAAATTCTCCGGACGGTTGCTGCTGCGATCACTTTGGCATTGATGATGGCCGGAGTCGTGGCTTCGTCACCCGCTGCCGCCGTGGACGTGTACACCACACCCGGTACGCATGAGGTCAACGGACGCACCTGGCGCACGGAGTGTTCCCGATACAGCTCTTCCGTGAGTAGATGCCGAACGGAGATCATCGCGACAACAGTTGTCGCTTCAGGAAATGGATTCACGTCAAAGAACGGATGGGTCTTCAACAACCTCACATATCTTCCCAGCCCGAGCGGACAGTGGGCGGGCAACCCCTTGGGGACCCCCGGGTATCACACCATCGAGGGACGCAAGTGGCGAACGGAGTGCAACACAGCAGCCACCGGCGGAAACGGGTGCCGCAGCTACATCATGGCCCGCGTGGTCACCGTCGCGGGTACCAATCCCATCCGGTATGAATGGACGTCCAAGTGGCTCTTCAACAACATCGTCCAATTCACTCAGGCCGCTCCGCCGGTTGATTCGAACTCCTCCACCTGCACCGGGGCTCCCCATCCAGCCGGGTATCGCGTACTCCCCAACGGCATGCCCTCGCCTCCCGCCGATGGACAGGTCCCGGCCAATTCCTACCATCCACAATACATCGGCAACTACATCCGCAACGTCTTGAAGGACGCCCGCACCACACAGCCGCAGAAGAAATGCCTGGCCACGCTCGCCGGCAAGCACCTCATTGACGGGTCCGACACCCGCGTCATTGACGGTGTCACGTCGCGCTGGTTTCCCTACAAATACAATTTCCGTGCCAACCCTGCCGTCCCCATCCTGCGGGCACCGTGGTATTCCGGTATCGCACAGGCGAATTCCCTGACCCTGTCAATTCTCATGGCTGAGGTGACGGGTGACCCGGTTTGGACACGCTACGGAAGGGAGGTGTTCGAGAGCTTCCTTGTCCCCCGTGAGGATGGGGGATTCGCGTCGCGAGAGAAGGGCTTTCTCTGGTTCGAGCTCTATCCCACCACCCCGGGAACGAGTGTGATCAACGGCCAGTTCCAAGCAATCAGCGGTCTTGCCCAATGGGGCAAAAAGATGGACGAACCTCGCGCCATCGCTCTCGTGGATGAGTCGCGAGCGGATTTGGACACGTTGCTGAAGGCGAGCGAGGTGGAGGTTGAATCTGGGGTGATGGCCAGCTACGAGTTGCTGCGCGGCTATCCAGCGGCTCCGCTGAGACTGGTCGGGTCCACCGGCTTCCGATTGGACAAGGCGCTACTCAACGGAACACCCCAGAACATCCGCACTGTCTCATCGTCTTCCCCGCAAGCCCCCAACGTGCTGCTGAACTCCTCGATGAGCGCGACCGGCAACGGCATCCCCACGCACTGGAATCTCATGGGGTCCCGATCCAACGTCACTGTCAAGGATGGCGCGGTCCGGCTCGTCACCAATGGGTCGTCATGGCAGGGAGTGAATCAGAGCGTTTCGGCAGGCACATTCCTGCCGGGAGAGCGGCTCAACCTCAGGGCACGGAGCCGACTCACCCTGCCGGCGGGCACCTCGGGCACCTCCGCCAAAGTCATGGCAAGACAGTGGTGTTCCGGCAGGTCAACAACGCTTCACACGACCACCAAAACGCGCAGCGATTCCTGGAAATCCTATGACTTCGGCTTCGCTGCACCAAGTGCCGGATGCTCACTTGAGATCATCCTCACCTCCGGTCACACTGGGCCCGCAGGAAGCATCATCGAATTCGACGACGTCGAACTCTCACGCGCCGATGCTGTAGGCGCCTCGACCACACCGGGGTACGACCTACGCGTGGACCGCACCCCGACGAACGTACTCAGTTTCGCCGGAGCCGGGTCAGCGACGCTGCAGGCGCACGCCGATGGTCGATGGCAGGACATCGGTGACATGACGTTGACCGCGGATGGACCTGCGACCCTGACAGTGCCTGAGCGTCACACTGGACGGAACCTGCATTACGGCTACAACGAGGGCCATGTCGCCGAGTTGATGTACCTCCACGGTCTCACTGGAGATCCCATGTTTCTCGATTACGCCCGCCGCTGGGCGCCTCTTGCACCGCTCTACAACGGAACGGTACCGCTCAGCGACACTCGGACGAAGAGTGTCCCCGATCCCATGGGGATGATCATCCCCGAGATCCTTTCGAATCCAGCCACCGGCGATGCGCTCGAGACTCTCGAGGAGAGCGAGTAGCCACCAGAAGGACGGCGAATCAGCGCATGAGCCGGTGAACAACCACTTGGCGGCGGCCTCACTGCTGGCCGGGGCGCCTGCTCAGTTGCAGGAACACAGGCCGCAGACTCATCCACCACTGGTCCCGCGGGCGCTGCTTCTCCCAGTCCATCTGATCCGTCACGTCTCTGAAGGGTGCGAACAAACCCGACGCTCCCCGCGAGGCCGCTGAATAGTAGGACGTTTTCTCCGCCAGTTGACGATCAAGATGAACCAGGGCGTTGTGGGCCAATCTGGTCGCATTGATCCTGTCGAAGGGTGAGGGAGTGCCGCCCTGCTGCGTATGCCCAATGACAGCCTCGCGCACGGTGAACATGCCACGCCCCTCGGCCTCGAACAGCCTGCGCAGAACATCGGTGGTGTAGTACTCGCTCGCTTCCTCGCCAATCACGGCCAGATAGAAGTTCCGGCCTGTTTCAAAGGCATCGACGAGCGCTGCGATGTCGTCCTCAAGCTCGGAGAGGTTGATCCCCAGCTCTGGCAGGTAGGACTTCTCTGCTCCCGCAGCGATTCCTCCCACCAGAGGAAGAAAGCCACAGCCCCGCCCCATCGTCTCCACAATGAAGGCCCGCTTGCTGGCCGAGGCGGACATGCGCACCATGTCGATCGAATCAACCACCGTGTTGAGAGCCGTGTCAGCCCCGACGGCCATGGGCCAACCGGGCAGGTTGTTGTCGATGCTGGCAGGTACCACGGCGATCGGGATGTCGAAGGCCGGGTATCGGTGACGCTCACGCTCCAACAATCTAACGGTGGCGTAGGCGTGGAATCCGCCCATCACCACGAGTGCCTCAATCCGGTGCTGTTCCAACTGCCGGGCCATTGCGTAGAGATCTGTCTCCTTGGGCACGTAGCGCCGCGTCCCAAGATCGGCGCCACCCGTGTGTGCCATGCCCTCCACGTCGGACCAGGACCATTGGGCGAAGTTGCCTCCCACCAATCCGGGGACGCCCCCTTCAATGGCAAACATCTCGTACCCCAGGTCGATGCCTGACCGGACGGCCACGCGCGCAAGCTGGTTCATGCCCGGCGCTAGCGCTCCGGCATTCATGATGGCAATGCGTTTTCCCTCACCACCTTCGGAGACCGACGGCTGTGCCTCTGTGATCCCGCGATAGATGTCGATCATTGTCTTGAATCCGGGGCCACGGGTCTCGATGGAGGATGCATAGTCCCCCGCGGCGATGTATTCGCCCACACGAGCCGTGTTCTCGACTGCTTCCAGCAGGGGCAACGCGATGACGGCATCCCGCCTGACACCCACCAACACCGGCTCAGCTCCGTCGGATGCCTCCAGAACCTGGTTGACGGCTTCCACACCACACACTGTGGCCATCCAGCGGTCGTAGGCGCTTGGCTTGCCACCGCGTTGGACGTGGCCGAGGATCGTGATCCGTGCGTCATCACCGGTGCGTTCAAACAGCGCCTCCCGGATCCGTTGGGCGGTGATGGGCTCCCCGTCGCGGTCCGTGGCACCTTCCGCCACCACCACGATGGAGTCCCGTCGGCCAGCAGCCCGTCCCCGCGCCAGGAGCTCCACCAACCGGTCCTCCCACCCACTGCGGGGTGGCACCTCTGGCAGGAACGCGTAGTCCGCACCGCCCGAGACCGCGCTCATGAGCGCGAGATAACCACAACGTCGCCCCATCACCTCAACAATGAAGGTGCGCTGATGGGATTCGGCCGTGGAGCTGATCGCATCAATCGCCTCGGTGATGCGGTGCAGCGCAGAATCGGTGCCGATCGTCATGTCCGTGCCGACCATGTCGTTGTCGATGGACCCCACGAGCCCCGCAACGTAGAGGTGGGGATGCTTGCGCGCCTGGGCCTCGGAGATCTCGCCCTCAGCCAGCAGGTCGGCCACATGCTGGGGCCATTCGGTCCGCAGCAGAGCGGTGCCAGTAAGGGACCCGTCGCCACCGATGACGATGACGCGATCAATTCCGCGCTCAACCAGGTTGCGGACGGCTTTGCGTCGCCCCGATGGCTCCCGGAAAGCCACACAGCGTGCGGTCCCGATGACAGTTCCACCCTTGTTGAGGATGCCCGAGACGTCCGACCAGCCCATGCGACTGATGTTTTCGCCGCCCTCCACCGCACCCAGCCATCCTTCACGAATGGCATAGATCTCTGCATCTCGATGGATGGCAGCGCGGACGATGGAACGCACGGCAGCATTCATACCCTGTGCATCACCGCCCGAGGTCAGGACGCCGATGCGAACGGGCATGAAAGTGTCGTCTCCTTCTGCGTTGGAAAAGCTGGACTACCGGCGAGAACTCTTGGGTCTGACGACCTTGGTGGCCTGCCAGTCCCCGCTCACGTTCGCGGTGCCCGTGAGGGCCAGCCCCGCCGTGACTGCACCTTCAGCCAGATCGCTGGCCTCGATGAAGCCGGCTCGACCCACCTTGGGCGTCATCAGCCAGATGTATCCAGTGGGCGCAAGGTCCGTCATGGCCTCAACGAGCCCATCAGCGACGTCACCGTCGTCGACCCGCCACCACAGAACCACGGCGTCGACGCCTTCCAGCGCTTCCTCCACCATGTCGGCGTCGATGATGTCCATGATGTCGTCGCGGAGAGTCGCATCGACGTCCTCGTCCCAGCCCACTTCCTCGACCACCATGCCTGGCGCCAGACCCAGCAGGTCTGCACCCTCAGCCGCACTCACAGTTCGATCCTTCCAAGAATGACGTACACGAACCCAAGAGTGCCAGATGAACGCCCCTCAGCGCACACCGCCCTTCGCTCCACTGAGCGAAGGGCGGCATTTCGTGTGCGCAAACTGATCAGGCGTCGCCACCTGCGTTGCCGGAGGTACCAGCCGTCACGTCATCAATGCGGTACTTCTTCGCAGCATCCAGCGCCCAGGCCTCGGGCACGTCACCCGCACGGCCGAGGCCCTGCAGTACCGCAACAGCCACGGAAGGTCCGTCGATCTTGAAGAAGCGACGGGCCGCCGCTCTGGTGTCGGAGAAGCCGAAGCCATCGGCGCCAAGCGTCGTATAATCACCTGGTACCCATTGGCGAATCTGGTCCGGCACAGCCCGCATGTAATCGGAGACGGCCACAACGGGGCCCTGCGTACCTTCGAGTTTCTTCTCCACCCAGGTGTTGTCGTGCTCACCCCAAGGATCGCTGTACCTGGCTTCATCCAAGTCCAGTCCTTCCCGACGCATCTCGCCCCAGGACGTGACACTCCAGACATCCGCCACAACGCCAAAGTCGTCCTTCAGCAACTGCTGGGCCTCGAGTGCCCACGGCACACTGACCCCCGAGGCTAGGATCTGCGCACGTCGAGCATCCTGATCCACCCCGTCGAAGGAGCCCTCCTTGAGCAGGTACATGCCCTTGAGAATGCCCTCCACGTCCACGCCCTCCGGTTCGGCCGGCTGGACATAAGGCTCGTTGTACACCGTGAGGTAGTACATGACGTTCTCGGGCTGCTCGCCGTACATGCGTCGCAGCCCGTCCTTCATGATGTGTGCGATCTCGTAGGAGTAGGCCGGATCGTAGGACACGACGGCCGGGTTGGTGGACGCAAGCAACGGCGAGTGGCCGTCCATGTGCTGCGTTCCCTCACCTGTGAGCGTGGTTTTTCCGGCCGTGGCACCGATCAGGAATCCTCGTGTCAGCGCGTCAGCGGCCGCCCACAGGAAGTCAGCCGTTCTCTGGAACCCGAACATCGAGTAGAAGACGTACACCGGAACCATCGGAACACCGTGTGTCGAGTAGGACGTGCCGGCCGCGGTGAAGGCCGCCACGGAGCCCGCCTCATTGATGCCCGTGTGCAGGATCTGACCGTTCTTGGCCTCGCGGTAGGACAGGAAGAGCTCATTGTCCACGGGCGTGTAGTTCTGGCCGTGCGGGTTGTAGATCTTGATCGTGGGGAAGAACGCGTCCATTCCAAACGTCCGTGCCTCGTCCGGAATGATCGGCACGACGTGGGGAGCGAACTCCTTGTTGCGCATCAGGTCTTTCAGCAGCCGCACGAACGCCATGGTGGTGGCGATCTCCTGCCTGCCGGAG
>CBDTVQ010000112.1:0-6416 GCA_965364045.1 uncultured Tessaracoccus sp.
CGAACCACGTCAGCCACAGCGCGATGGTTGACCGACGGAACCGGGAGCTCCACAGGTCCTTCCACCCCACCTTCGCCGGGCGCGCAGGGAGTTCCTTGGTTTTCTGTGCCTCGGGTGTGGGGGCGCCAGCGGCCTCCTCGAACTCCGTCACCACAGCCTCGGCCTCGGTATGGCGGCCCTTGGACTCCAGGAAACGCACCGATTCCGGCAGCCCGAAGCGAATCACCAGTGCCCAGACGGCGGGGATCGCGCCAAGAGCAAGCGCCCAGCGCCAGCCGTTGTCCACCGTCGGCACTATGAAGTAGCCAATGCACGCAGCCGCCAGCCAGCCGACGGCCCAGAAGGATTCCAGAGCGACGACGACGCGTCCCCTAATGCGCCGCGGCGCGAACTCCGACACCAGCGTGGAGGCGACGGGCAACTCTGCGCCGAGCCCGATGCCCACGATGAACCGCAGCGCCACCAGCATCACCAGCCCCGTCGAGAGGGCGGACAGGCCGGTGGCTATGCCGTAGACCAACAGGGTGATGGCGAACACCTGACGTCTGCCGATGCGATCGGCGAGCAGCCCACCCACGGAGGCGCCCACGGCCATGCCCACGAAGGCGATGGAGCCGAGGACGGAAAGCTCCGTGTCGCCGAGCATCCACTCCTTGGCGAGTGCGGCCATGATGAAGGAGATCAGCCCGATGTCCATGGCATCGAGCGCCCACCCCACCCCGGAGCCCATCAACAGTTTGTTGTGCTTGCGCGTGTAGGGAAGACGATCGAGCCGTTGGGCGCGCGTCAGTTGGTTCATGCGGAAATCTTAAGGCCGAACACAGCCTTCAATGACACGTGCCCGCCACGGACGTCGACACGACGCCCGTGAAGAGACGCCGATTGCGTGGACGGGCATGATGGGGCCATGCCCTCAACCACCGCACCCGCCGGACTCATCATCTGCCTCGACGACGCGGCCCTGGACGATCTCGTCGGCCCCGTCGAGGTCATGGTCCAGGAGGGGCTCAGGACGTTCTCGCTTCCTGTCGGGCGCGAGGACATTGACGACATCGTCGCGATCTTCGGCGCTCGCGCCCGGTTCGGTGCACATGGGGCGATGTCGAGAGAAGTGATCGAGTCAATCCGTGGGTGGGCTGCCTTTGCCCTGGCAGATGTTGCGGACGAGGAGATCATCACCGCTGCGCGCGAAGCGGATGTGCCGCTGTGGGCGCAGGCCATGACACCCGCCGAGGTGCGCGACGTCCTCGCGCTCGGCGCCGCCGGCGCGATGTTGTTCCCCGCAGATGTGGTGGGCCACGTCATGGCAGAGCGGCTGCGCAGCCTTGGCCTGGCTGACCACGTGATCCCGCGAGGCGGGATCGGGGCGTTCACCGCGACCGAATGGATGAAGGCCGGGGCGCCCGCCGCCTGCGTGGACACAACCCTGCTGGGTGATGCCCTGCGGGGCGGTGACCTCGGATCACTGCGTGATCGGTGCGGCTCGTTCGTGAAGGTGAATCGAGGTGTCGGGGGCCAGCCCTGACGCGAAGTGGCGCCGGAGTTTTCCGTGTCCCGGCGAGATTCTCATTGGTCCAGGCCGCGGCGTGGCCGGGCGTCCTCGCCGGAGTTCGCATCGGCGTCCCCGTGATCGGGGGGTCCGTCATCCGGGGCGTCCAGGGTCAGACCGTCTGACTCCTCACCGTCCTCGTTCGCCTGGCCAAGGAGCATGTCAAGACTGCCGGCGCGGCGTGAGACGGATTCACCGCTGCGTCCATACATTCCCCGGAACACGAGACCTGCGGTGATCAGCAGCGCTGCGCCACCGACGACGACCAGCGCCACGTAGAACCATGACAAGGGGCTGCGTGCCTCGTCCTCCACGACCTCGGGGGAGTCCTCATCGCCCGTAGCGACCATTGACGCGTCCATCGAGGCGGAACTCTCGGCCACCTCCGTGACGGTGGGGGAGGCCTCGGGTGTTGTTCGGTCGGCCACTGGAATCAGTTCGACGACCAGTCCTATCTCTTGCCGTGCCGCCTCGTAGCTGTCGTTCCCGGCAAACGAAACCACCAGCGACGCCTCGCCCGCGGGACGCTCCGACGGAACTTCAGCGAACGTCTGGAAGGCACCGGCCTCATCAGTGATGACGAGCGAGTCCGAACTCTCGTTGTCATCCAGCATGACTCTGATCCGGACTCCGCTGACGGGAGCCCCGTCCTTTGCCGCGAGTGTCCCCTCGATGATGACGAGCCCGCCCGCGGACACACTGGAGGAGGCTGTCGCTGCACTGAGTGCCACCTCCTGCCGAGCGACCTTCGGTGGTGCGGGCGGATCAGGGGTATCCACCTGCTTCACTGTGGCATCTGCCTGGCTGGCGGCCAGTCCGCCACGCCCCTCAAAAACCACCACGAGCGGTTGGGGCTCGGTGCGGAGTGCCTCGCCCGCCGTGAATTCGATGAGGTAGCCGCCCTCGCCGTTGGTCACTGCTTTGGCAGTCTCATCCCCGTTGACCCGGGCGCGGATGGTGGCGCCAGGAACGGGGGCTCCGGCCTGATCCAGGAGGGTGCCGGCAACGACGACGAGGAAGTCTGCGCGCACCTCGGCGGCCGCGGTTAGTGTCGTCGGTCCTGGTTGCGGATCTGCGGAGGCAGTCGCCGCGGTCATCGCGAGCAGCAGCACGGCGAGGATGGCCATGAGGGCACTGTTCACCCGCACGGCTTGGCAGGGTGGCTTCATCGACTCTTGCTCCCGTCATAGCGACGGGGGGAACTCTACCCACCCGTTCGGGGGGAGTGGCCGACTTGGAGAATTCGGGGGCTGAGAGTAATCTTAGAAAAACTTGGCTAATTCTCAGGAAGGCAATGGATGGCAAACGCGCGACGGGCAGCCCCCGAGGCTCCCCAGGTCACGACGTCCACCTCCGCTCCTCGGCGCGGACACACCAGCAGCATCGGCTCCGTGCTTCGCAGGACCATGGCCCCAACCGCCATCGTTGGGCTCCTGGTGGCCACCACCATGTTGACCTTCGTGCCCGTGGGTGCCGATCACGGCACAAGCGTCGCCGATCCACTCGCCGCTTACGACGAGCGGGTGGCCAACCGCGCCAGCCGCGAGTTTGCCCGGGTGCCGGTGCAATCTGCCCTTCCGGACGCTCTCTATTCCCCGTCAATCACACCGGCCGCTGCCCCCACCCCTGTCGTATCGCCCACCGTGGAGGCAGCTCCGGCGGTCCCCGCACCCGTTCCTTCAGTTGTGGCCCCTACGCCTGAAGTTGTTGCACCGGTGGAGACCACCCCCGCGGTGGACTGGAGCGTTGAGGGCAAGGACGCGGGATCCAGGTGGAGCACCGCCTCGGTCAACGTGCGTACCGGCCCAGGAACGGCGTTCGACGTCATCAGCGCCATCACCGAGGGCAGCGCGATCACGATCACCGACGTCTCGCACGACGGCTGGCAGCAGATTTCCTTGAAGGACGGTGCCGGCTGGATCAAGGCCACCTTCCTGAGCGAGAAGGAGCCGGTGGCCCCCAGCAAGAGCTCGTCCTCGTCGCAGACGGGATCGTCATCCGCCAAGGAGGCGCCAGCTGCTGCCGGCAACTGTTCCAAGGCCGGAAGCGCCGAGAAGGGCATGAGGAAGAGCACCGTGGCCGTCCTGCGCAAGGTCTGTTCCCAGTTCTCCAGTATCACGAGCTACGGCGGCTACCGCGCCGGATCCGGTGGGTACCACGGCTCCGGCCAGGCGATCGACGCCATGATCTCCGGGGAAGCAGGCTGGGAAGTGGCACGCTGGGTGCGCTCCAACGCGTCTTCGCTCGGCGTCATCGAGGTCATCTACGCCCAGAAGATCTGGACTGCGCAGCGCTCCGGTGACGGCTGGCGCAGCATGTCGAGCCGTGGATCTGCCTCGGCCGATCACTACGACCACGTGCATATCAGCGTCGGCTGACAGCGCTATCAGCGTCGGCTGAACAACTTCTCCAAGCCCGGGCCCCCGGGAAGGCCCATCCACGCCTAGTCTTGGGCCCATGATCACGCCGGTAGACCCCACCACCACGCAGGCCTGGGCCACGCTCACCTCCCTCAAGGAGCGGCTGCAGCCCGATCTCCGCGCCTGGTTCGATGAACAACCGAACCGCGCCGCCGAACTCACCTTTGACATGGCAGACCTGCACGTCGACCTGTCCAAGAACCTCATCGACGCAGATGTCGTGGAAGCGCTGCTGCGCCTCGCCGACGAGGTGGATGTTGCAGGCCGACGCGACGCCATGTTCGCGGGCGAACACATCAACGCCACCGAGGATCGCGCCGTTCTGCACACCGCGCTGAGGCTGCCGCGCGATGCCGAGCTGGAGGTGGACGGCCAGGACGTCGTCGCCGATGTCCACGAGGTGCTGGACAAGATGTATGCCTTCGCAGACAAGGTTCGCTCCGGCGAATGGGTGGGCGTGACCGGCAAGCGCATCAAAACCGTGGTGAACGTCGGTATCGGAGGCTCAGACCTCGGGCCCGTCATGGTCTACGAGGCGCTCCTGCCGTACAAGCAGGACGGTATCGAGTGCCGCTTCGTCTCCAACATCGATCCCAGCGACTGCTGGGAGAAGACCCAGGACCTGGATCCGGAGACGACGCTGTTCATCGTCGCGTCCAAGACGTTCACCACGCTGGAAACCCTCACCAACGCCCGGATGGCGCGCGAATGGCTGCTGACACAGCTGGCTGCCGTAGGGGCGATTGATGGGTCCGACGAACAGGGTCGCGATGCCGTGGCCAAGCACTTCGTCGCAGTCTCGACGGCGCTGGACAAGGTGGCCGACTTCGGCATCGACCCTGCCAACGCCTTCGGTTTCTGGGACTGGGTGGGCGGACGCTACTCCGTCGGCTCCGCAGTGGGGCTGCCCGTGGTCCTCTCCATCGGGCCAGACGGTTTCCGCGATTTCCTCGCCGGCTTCAACGCCGTCGACAACCACTTCCGCACCGAGGATCCCAACAGCAACGTGCCGCTGCTGATGGGGCTGCTGAACATCTGGTACGTCAACTTCCTGGGCGCCGAGAGCCACGCCGTCCTGCCGTACGCGCAGTACCTGCACCGCTTCGCCGCGTACCTCCAGCAGCTCACCATGGAGTCCAACGGCAAGTCCGTGCGCTGGGATGGCACACCCGTGACCTGCGACACCGGCGAGATCTTCTGGGGCGAGCCGGGCACCAACGGACAGCACGCCTTCTACCAGCTCATCCACCAGGGAACGCGTCTCATCCCGGCCGACTTCATCACCGTCGCGAATCCCGCGCATCCTGTGCAGGACGGCGACGCTGACGTCCACTCCCTGTTTCTCGCGAACTTCTTTGCGCAGACTGCGGCCCTGGCCTTCGGCAAGACGGAGCACGAGGTGCGCGCGGAGGGAACTGCCGAACAGGTGGTTCCAGCGCGTGTGTTCAAGGGAAACCGCCCCACGACCTCGATCATGGCGCCCGCGCTCACACCGTCGGTGGTGGGCCAACTGATTGCGCTCTACGAGCACATCACGTTCGTCCAGGGCATCGTCTGGGGCATCGACTCATTTGACCAGTGGGGCGTTGAGCTCGGGAAGAAGCTGGCCATGGAGATTGCGCCGGCGGTGTCCGGCGACACCGAGGCTCTCGTCCGTCAGGACGGCTCCACGCAGTCGCTCGTGGGCTGGTACCTGAAGAACCGGAACTGAGTTGGCGGATGTGACTGAGACAGGACCCGGTGGATCTGCCTGCCGGGTCCTCCCGCTCCCCCCGCATGGTCCACATTGGGCGCTGCGGGCGCTGGGGTATCTCACGCTCACGGGCGCCTTCGCGGGAGCATCGGTGGTGGCTGCCCTGGCGCTGGGGGAACGGCATGTGTCGCGAGTCTCGGCAGGGCGAACCTTCGACGTCAACAACATCCCCGGCCGTCCCATCGCGATGGTGCTGGGCGCCAAGGCTGATGCGGGCGTCCCCTCTGCCTTCCTCGCGGCCCGGTTGGACCTGGCCGTGAAGTTGTACGAGAGGGGCAGTATCAGGGCCGTTCTCGTCTCGGGCGACAACACGGCCGGCAGCAATCACGAGACCACGGTCATGCGGGACTACCTGGTGGAGCGAGGGATTCCGGCGCAGAAGGTGGTCCAGGACCCGGCCGGGTTTGACACCTACGACTCGTGCGTCCGGGCTCGCGACGTTTTCGGCGTGACGGAGATGATCATCCTGACCCAGCTCTACCATCTGGAGCGCGCCATCACGATCTGCACGGACATCGGCATCGACGCCATCGGAGTGGGCGATGTGAGTACCCGCAAGGATCTCCCGGATCTCTACTCCAGCGGAGTGAGGCGCGAATGGGTCGCCAACATCAAGATGGGGTGGGATCTGCTGTCACGACGCACACCCCAGCGGGACCCCTTCGACGACACCCTCCTGCGAGCTGCGGGCATG
>CBDTVQ010000113.1:0-6398 GCA_965364045.1 uncultured Tessaracoccus sp.
AGCATCCTCAGACGACACCCGCGGCAGCGATGACAAGCAGGCAACACGCCGCCGTCGTTCCACGCGTGGAACAGCTTCCGCTCCGTCGGGTGATGGCGCCGCTGCCACAGAGAGCGGCAGTGACGTGGGTGCGGCGCTCGATGCGCTGACCGCAGAGATTGCCTCTTCGAAGGGCAAGGACACGTCTGCCTCAAGCTCGTCGGCATCGGCAGCAGCCGCGGATGAAAGGACCTCGACGCGTCGCCGCAGGTCCACCCGTCCGGAAGCACCCGCTACCGTCGCGGAGAAATCCACTGCCGACAGCGATGACGAACCCATGGATGGCATCACCGCAGCGCTGAAGCTGGCTGAGGACGACGCACGCTCGCGTCGCGCAATCATCTCGGACCCGTTCAGGGTCACGGCCGAGAACCGTCAGGAACGCCTCGACGCACTGGCCCAGTCCATTGCGACCGATGATGAGGACTCCGATGAGGACTTAGAGGACTCCGACGAGGACACTGACGACGACTCCAGCGATGACGACTCCGACGATGATTCGGACGAAGACTCCGGTGACGATGATTCAAACGACAACGGTCAGGACTCCGACGGGGAGGGCGGCGGCAATCGTCGTCGTCGTCGCCGTGGTGGCCGCCGTCGTCGTCGTGGAGGCAGCAGCAACCGCGACGGCCAGAACTCAGGTGATTCAGAGTCTGATTCTTCTGACTCCGACGACAGTGATTCCGACGACGCCGAGAAGGGTGACGACACCAAGAACACCGACGAATCGGATTCGGACGGCTCCACCTCAGGCGACTCCAGCAACGACAGCGATTCTGATGGTGACGAAGGGTCCAGTGGTGGCACCACACGCCGCCGGCGCCGTCGTCGTCGCTCCGGAAGCGACAGCAGCGACTCCTCGAAGAGCACGGGCCAGGATGCCATCACCGGCATCGAGGGCTCCACGCGGATGGAGGCCAAGCGTCAGCGTCGCAAAGAGAACCGTTCGGCAGGACGTCGTCGCGCCCCCATCCTGAGTGAGGCTGAGTTCCTGGCCCGCCGCGAGGCAGTGGACCGCAAGCTGGTCATCCGTCAGGGCGAGGAGTACACCCAGCTCGCCGTCGTCGAGGACAGCATCCTCGTCGAGCACTACGTGGACCGCGCCTCAGCCATGTCCCTGATCGGCAACGTGTACCTCGGCAAGGTGCAGAACGTGCTGCCAAGCATGGAAGCCGCATTCATCGACATCGGCCGTGGCCGCAACGCCGTGCTCTACGCCGGTGAGGTGGACTGGAGTGGTTTCCACGTGTCGGCGGAGGACCGGAGGGTTGAAAAAGTATTCAAGTCCGGCCAGGCCGTACTCGTGCAGGTCACCAAGGACCCCGTCGGTGCCAAGGGTGCCCGGTTGACCGGCCACATCTCACTGCCCGGCCGTTACGTGGTCTACTCGCCGGGAGGCCACCTCTCCGGCATCTCCCGCAAGCTGCCCGATCAGGAGCGCTCACGTCTGCGCGAAATCCTGGGTGGGGTGATCGGTGACGACGAGTCAGTGATCGTCCGCACCGCTGCAGAGGGTGCGTCGTCCGAGGAACTTGTCCAGGACGTGAATCGTCTCAAGGCACAGTGGGAGATCATCGAGAAGAAGTCCAAGCAGGGGAGCGCTCCCGCGGCCCTCTACAGCGAGCCGGATCTGACTCTGCGCATCGTGCGTGACCTCTTCACCGAGGATTTCGGAGCACTTGTCGTGCAGGGCAACGGCGGTGCGGATGACTCCTTCGAGGAGATCAACGCCTACGTCGCACACGTGGCGCCGAATCTCGCAGATCGGGTGCAGCACTTCCAGGTGGATGACAAGGGCCACGATGCCTTCGCGGAGTACCGGATCGACGAGCAGATCGCCAAGGCACTGGACCGCAAGGTCCATCTGCCCTCCGGTGGCTCCCTGGTCATCGACCGGACAGAGGCCATGACCGTCATCGACGTCAACACGGGCCGGTTCACCGGCGCGGGCGGCAACCTCGAAGCCACGGTTACCAGCAACAACCTGGAGGCGGCCGAGGAGGTCGTCCGCCAGCTCAGGCTGCGTGACATCGGCGGGATGATCGTCGTCGACTTCATCGACATGGTGCTTCCCAGCAACCGTGACCTGCTGCTGCGTCGTCTGGTGGAGTGCCTGGGCAGGGACCGCACGCGCCATCAGGTGGCCGAGGTCACGAGCCTTGGGCTGATTCAGCTGACACGCAAGAAGATCGGCACCGGCCTGGCCGAGGCCTTCACGGAGGAGTGCGAGCACTGCCACGGCGATGGCTATCTCCGTTTCCATGAGCCAGTTGACTCACAGGCCCCCTCCGACGGTGGGGACCGACGCAGCCATGGCGGCGGCAGCAGCAGCGGTGGTGGTGGCGGCAGCAGCAGCAGCAGCAGTAGTAGTGGTGGTGGCGGCAACCGCGGCCGGGGCGGTCGCAACCGTCGCGGCGGTGGCGGTAGCAGCAGCAACGGTGGCAGCGGCAACGGCGGCGAGAAGAAGTCCGACTGACCCGCAACAGCACTGACTGCGACGAGGGGCCCGATCTTTGATCAGGTCCCTCGTCGCTGTCTGATGGCATCGACCACAGATGCAACCAGACTCGCCGCGACCAGGACGCACGGAGCCGTATATCGCCTCGGTGCACTGTCGATCTGTCATGTCGGGTCGCCAAAGGGCTGGGGTCGACGGCCAGCAACGTTGTGCCGGAGCCCGCAGTTTGACCGGGGCACCCTCAATCTCGTAATGTTGCACTTCGGTGCGACTGGTCCCGACGCTTCTTGGCGCGGACTTGCACTCCCCGATGATCCGGCTTCTGGGCTGGGTCGTGCCAAAGACGTTTATGAGCTTTATAGAAGGTAGGTCCAAGCGTGTACGCAATCGTGCGCAACGGCGGTCGCCAGCACAAGGTTGCTGTTGGCGACATTCTTGACATCGATCTGGTGTCAGAAAAGGTCGGCGGTACCGTCAACCTTCAGCCTCTGCTCCTCGTTGATGGTGAGACCATCACTTCCGATGCCGATTCACTGGACAAGGTTTCCGTGTCCGCAGAGGTCGTCGGCCTGAAAAAGGGTCCGAAGATCCGAATGATCAAGTACAAGAACAAGACCGGTTACAAGAAACGCCAGGGTCACCGTCAGCGGTACACCCAGGTCAAGATCACCGGCATCGAGAACTGAGGGGCTGACTACACATGGCATCCAAAAAGGGCGCATCCTCGACGCGCAACGGTCGTGACTCGAACTCCAAGCGCCTTGGCGTGAAGCGGTTCGGTGGACAGGTCGTCGGCGCAGGAGAAATCCTGGTTCGTCAGCGCGGCACTCACTTTCATCCCGGCGTCGGCGTTGGCCGCGGCGGAGACGACACCCTCTTTGCCCTTGTCCCCGGACAGGTCGATTTCGGTGTGCGGCGCGGTCGTCGCGTCGTCAATGTTGCACCGGCACAGGCCTGAGCACACACTGACCAGAAGCACTTAATTGAGGTAAGGGCAGCCCGCACGGGCTGCCCTTTTCTCGTCCCAGCACGGCACACTGGCGCCGGGGTGGGACACTCAGTGATGACGATTCAGTCGTCGCTGATCCAAGTATTGACAGGAGTGAACATGGCGATCCCGTCCTTCGTGGACCGCGTGAAGCTGTCCGTGTATGCCGGCAACGGCGGGCACGGCTGCACGTCGGTTCTACGAGAGAAGTTCAGACCACTCGGCGGCCCCAATGGTGGCAACGGCGGTGACGGCGGTTCCGTGGTGTTCCACGTCGATGACAGCATGACCACCCTGGTGGATTACCACCGTCAGTCCGTGCGCAAGGCCGCCAACGGCCAGCCCGGCCGGGGTGACAACCAGCACGGCCAGCGCGGGGCGGACGTGGTGCTCAGCGTTCCCAGCGGCACGCTCATCACCGACGCCGAAACCGGCGAGCAGCTGGTGGACCTCACGGAGCCGGGACAGGAATACACAGCGGCGCTCGGCGGCAAGGGCGGGCTCGGCAACGCAGCGCTGGCTTCGACGTCGCGCAAGGCACCCGGCTTCGCCCTGTTGGGTGAGGACGGCGGCGAGCGCGTACTCCAGCTGGAACTCAAGGTGGTGGCCGACGTGGGACTCGTCGGGTTCCCGTCTGCAGGCAAGTCCTCGCTGATTGCGGCGATCTCTCGTGCTCGGCCCAAGGTGGCGGACTACCCCTTCACCACCCTGGTACCGAACCTCGGCGTTGTGGTGGCCGGGGACGTGACTTACACGGTCGCCGACGTCCCGGGCCTCATCGAGGGTGCATCGGAGGGCAAGGGTCTGGGCTTCGACTTTCTCCGCCACATTGACCGCTGTCAGGCCATCGTCCATGTCATCGACCTCGGCACCTACGAGCCGGGACGCGACCCGATTGGTGACCTCCACGTGATCGAGGGTGAACTCTCTGCCCATGGTGGACTGGAGGATCGTGTTCGACTGGTGGCCCTGAACAAAGTGGACCTTCCCGACGGTCCGGGCCTGGCGGAACTCGCCCGTCCCGAGCTGGAGGCCATGGGGCACAAGGTTTTCGAGATCTCGACCAAGACCGGCGAAGGCCTCAATGGACTGAAGTTTGCTATGGCCGAGCTGGTGGCGGCTCGCCGCGCATCCCTGCCGGAATCCGCCCCAACCCCGGTGCTGCGGCCGGCGCCGGTGGGTAGGGCGCGGAACGAGCCACAGTTCACCATCGTGCAGAAGGGTGATGGCGACGGCGGTTTTGTGTGGCGCGTCAAGGGCGAGAAGCCCGAGCGCTGGATCCGCCAGACGGACTTCGGCAATGCCGAGGCCGTGGGATACCTCGCTGACCGGTTGAACCGCATCGGTATCGAGGACAAGCTCCTGGAACTCGGCGCCCGGCCGGGCGACGCCGTGGCCATCGGTGGTGAGGACGCGGTGATCTTCGACTTCGCGCCGCAGGTTGACGTGGGGGCCGAGATCATGTCTCGCCGCGGTGAGGACGACAGGCAGGATCGGGAACGCGCGTCCGTAACGCGTCGCCGCGAGATGGATGCTGAATACCACGAAGCCAAGAGGGCCGTTGACCTGGCCCGCGACGGATACACCTCGGAGGATGCCCAGCCCGATGCGCAGTGAGATCGCCGACGCTGATCGGCTCGTGGTCAAGGTTGGCTCCTCATCCCTGACAACACCGGATGGGGGTTCGCTGGACCTTGATCGTGTGCGGGTCATCGCGGACACGCTGTCAGAGCTGCACAACGCCGGCCGACGCGTGGTGCTGGTCACCTCCGGCGCCATTGCCGCGGCACTGGTGCCTTTGGGGCTGCGCCGTCGGCCGCGCGATCTGGAGACGCAGCAGGCAGCTGCCGCAGTAGGCCAGGGGTTGCTCATCCGCCACTACACCGAAGCTTTCGCCGTGCACGGTGTCAAGGTGGCACAGCTGCTGCTGACGGTGGAGGACGTCCTGCGTCCCACGACATATCGCAACGCACTGGACACCATGTCGAGACTTTTCCGACTGGGCGTGGTGCCGATCATCAACGAGAACGACACCGTCGCCACGCATGAGCTCCGCTTCGGTGACAACGACAGACTGGCCGCCCTGGTTGCGCACCTTGTTCGCGCAGACGCACTGTTCCTGTTCACCGACGTGGAGGGCCTCTACACCGGGCATCCGAGCGAACCCGGCAGCGAATTGATCCGTCATGTGACAGACGTCTCCAAGCTGCAGGTGGATACCTCGAGGCTGGGCTCCAAGGTGGGCACCGGGGGAATGGCCACCAAGGTGGAGGCCGCCCAGATTGCATGTCAGGGTGGGATCCCGGTGGTGCTGACGGATGCGAACAATCTTATTCCTGCCCTCGCAGGCCAGGAGGTGGGCACGCTCTTCTCACCGATCGGTAAACGTCGGCCCCGACGGCTCCTCTGGTTGGCCCACGCCGCCGAGACAAGGGGGCGTCTGCACGTGGACGCCGGAGCTCGTCGTGCGCTCGTCACCACCCATGCGTCGTTGCTGGCCGCCGGGGTTGTGCGCGTGGAGGGTGTGTTCGGGGACGGTGAACCGGTGGACATCGTCGGTCCCGATGACAAGGCTTTCGCCCGCGGCTTCGTGGGCTACGGCTCCCAGGAGCTGAGCGGGATGCTCGGCCACCACGGTGACGAGGGCTCCAGCCTCCGCCCCGTGGTGCACCGGGATCAGTTCATAGACCTGTAGGGGTCGGCCACGTTCAGTTGCCCGCGTGAGGCAGTCCCGGCCGTGATGGAACCCGAGTCGTCGCATTGGAGCTCGGCAGGGCGCTACCACTGGGTGTGACGCTGGCCGATGGGCTGGTTGAGGAGCTCGGCAGGGCGCTACCGCTGGGTGACGGACTGGCTGACGGGCTGGGTGTCATGCTGGCCGATGGGCTCGGTGACGGGCTGGGTGTCATG
>CBDTVQ010000114.1:0-6398 GCA_965364045.1 uncultured Tessaracoccus sp.
ACGGGCCACGAGATGCTCAACGAGGCCATGATGCTGATCGGCGCCGACGGCATGGTCCCCGGCTTCGCCAACGTGGACCCGGCTCGCTACCGCGCCCTGTGGGACGCCTGCACGCAGGGCAAGTGGGAGCACGCCGTCGCCATCCAGGAAGAGATCAACGCCGAATTCCAGATCGTCTTCAAGCCCCGTGGTCGCGGCGGCGACGGCACGGGTGTGGGCGCCTTCAAGATCGCGATGAGCCTGCTGGGCGTCATCGACAGCCCCATGCAACCGCGCCCATTGGCTGACTTCACCGACACGGACATCTCTGCGGTCCGTGATGTGCTGGTGAGCACGGGCCTGCTGTCATGACCAACCTGGTCGACGCTCTGGAGGGACGCCTCATCGTGTCCTGTCAGGCGTACCCCGGCGAGCCGATGCGTGATCCGCACACAATCTCGGCTGTGGCCCAGGCCTGCGTCATCGGTGGCGCAGCGGCCATCCGGGTTCAGGGGATTGGGGACATCCGAGCCACCGCCGCGGCGGTGGATGTGCCCGTCATCGGTCTGGTAAAGGAGGGCGACGAGGGCGTCTACATCACACCCACTCTGGAACTCGCCCTGGCCTGTGCAGAGGCGGGTGCCCAGATCGTGGCCATTGACGCCACGTCGCGGTCACGCCCTGACGGCCTCACCTTCGCAGACGTCGTGTCAGGACTGAAGGAGAAGTATCCCGATGTTCTCGTCATGGCTGACTGCGGCTCCGTCGACGACTGCATCCGGGCCGAGGCCGACGGTGCTGACATCATCGGCACCACGCTCGGTGGCTACACCGGAGATCGTCAGAAGACGGTGGGCCCTGACTTCGAGTTCGCATCGGAGGCCATCGCGGCCTGCAGCAAGCCCGTCGTCGTGGAGGGTCGGATTCACACTCTCGAGCAAGCCACCGCCGTCATGCGTCTCGGCGCTCACGCCGTCTGCGTCGGAACCGCCATCACGCACCCGTCCACGATTACGGGCTGGTTCGCCGCAGCGGTCAAGGGGGCCTGATTCCGGGCGTAGCTGGTTGGCCGAGCGGAGCCTGACGTCGAAGACCAATGTTCAGACTGTGCAGTCCACGGCGACCCCGAGTGCTTCGCAGACTTCACGCATCCGTACATCCGTGAGACGCCCAAGTCTGTTGACCAGCACGGCCACGGACACGCTCTCCACAGAATCGAGGTTCACGGCTGAGCGTCTCGGGACAGGATCTTGCGGTGGATCCAGCACCACCTCGCTGGCGAGCCCCCGGATCGTCGTGGTGCATGGCGCGATGAGGGCGCGCCGGAGTCGGGGTATCGTCGAGTCACGAGACAAAACAACGACGGGTCGACGACCGATGGCGGCTATTTCGCACC
This sequence comes from uncultured Tessaracoccus sp., assembly GCA_965364045.1. Classification (GTDB taxonomy): domain Bacteria; phylum Actinomycetota; class Actinomycetes; order Propionibacteriales; family Propionibacteriaceae; genus Arachnia. Next base: position 1,376 of record CBDTVQ010000114.1, read on the forward strand.
ACCACACCTCCCCTCGGGACGGAAGGCTGTTCACGATGCAGCCGCAGCCCGCCTGAAGGAATCCAGGTCTCCCCACTCGTCTGGCTCATCGATGGGATGTCTGTCATAGGCGCCGTAGCTCGCCTCGATCTCGGACGTGCGGTGGCGCGACAACAGCGCAGACAGTGCCTCATCCACGAGCGTGGCGTCGTTGACCCCGATCCGCAACTGTCGGGCGGTCCTGAGGAGTTCCTCGTCAACCGTTGTACTGATGCGTATGCGACTCATGCCACAAGTGTGCCACGCCGATGGCACAAAAACCATGCCACATCTGTGCCACGGCGGTAGCACGGAGAGGTGAACCGTTGCCCGACTACACAGGAGCGCAGGAGTTGATGACGAGGTACTCGGACACCGCTGTGCCCGCGATGTAGCCCGATTCTGTCACGCCCTCGGTGCGGCAACGATGTCGGGAACGGCTCGAAAGTGCATGCGAGGAACGTAGCCGCTCACGTCATGTGTCGCACGCGGCAACACGGACAACGTCACAGCGGCGATCCCAAAAACATCGCGGCCGCCTGGGTATCGGTGAGCGCGAGATAGAACATGCGTCCCAGGAAGAACACGCCGACGGCGAGCAGCACGGCAATGATGGGGACCAGGACGCGCTGCCACTTCTTGAGCCGTGTGCTGGGCACCTTCTCCGGCCCCCAGTCGCCGACGCGCGGCTGCGCGCGCATGGGATTCTTGCCATTCAGATTCAGATCAGTGAAGACGCGCACATCGATGAGTCTAGCGATCGTGCTGCAGTGCGATCACGACTCAGCGGGTCAGTGAACCAACTGTTCGTCGATGAGTTCGCCCGCCCGGCGCAACTGCTCGAGTTGGGGCACAACCTCATCACTCGACCATCCGGCATCATCGCTCGACCATCCGGCCAGGCCGCACGAGGTTCCCAGGATCACGTGGTCAACGAGCACTTCCGGGTCAAGACCCATTGGACGTAGGAAGCCCAGCGCTCGGGTCACGAGTTGGTCCGCGGACTGGAGGCTGGGCTGTGCGCTGTCGACGACCCCTGCCACCACCGACTTTCCGTCGGCGAGCCACTGGCCCACCTCGTCGCGTGAACGGGGTTCCTCGAAGAGACCGAGATCCACGGACGAAGCCGTGAAGCCGGAAGTCCGCGCCAGCGGCAACCACTCCCCTGCTGCACAACAATGCAGAATGGCCGCGGGCTCCAGCGCGGTGAACATCGCCAGAGCGCTACTGAGCTCAGGCGCGTGGACGCGGCGATGGCGCGAGAAGCCACTAGCCGTCGGCACCCCACCCTCGGCGACGGAGACCACCATGGGCTCGTCCACCTGCAGACGCAGGGTGGCCTCGGGGAGACGGTTGGACAGGTCGGCCAACAGGAGCGCAACACCGTCGGCCAGGGCCTGTGCCAGTTCTCGCCGGGCCCCATGATCAGCGAGCAACCGGTCCCCCGTCGGCCGCTCCACGGATGCCGCGAGCGTCCAGGGACCAGCGACGGCGACCTTCAGCACCCCCTTGAACCCCTGCAGCATCTCCTCCGCGTCGTCCAGGTCGAACTGCCATTGGGAGCGAGCGCGGCGATGATCGGCCCCGGAGCCACTCGTGAGGCGCCACCCAGCCGGCTGGAGGTCGAAGGCGAGCCCATTGATCAGGCCCAGTGCCCGGCCCACCATCCCTGATCCGACGCCCCGCTGGGGCAGCTCCGGCAGCGGCAGGATTTCGGGAAGCGCCTCTGTCATGGCTCCCAGTGCGCCACGGAAGTCGCGCCCGGGCAGGGATCCGGCGGCCGTGGCCCGCATCAGTGGGCTTCGCTGATGGTCGCGGACCCGACGACGCGGTCGCCGTCGAAGACCACGACGCTCTGGCCGGGCGCGACCCCTGATGCCTCGTCGTCCAGTTCCACGAGCAGCTCCCCGTCCCGAAGCGAGATGGTGGCATCCATGGGCTCCCCATGTGCCCGGTACTGCGCCTGTCCGCGCCATTGCCCTTCAATGGGGCCCTGCGTCCAGCTGGGACGGATGCCGTGAAACGTCCGTACCCTGAGGTCTTCCCGGCCGCCCACCACAACTGTGTTGTTGACGGGTTCAATCCTGAGGACGTAGCGCGCCTCGCCGTTCGGCGCGGGGATCTTGAGGTCCAAACCCTTGCGCTGCCCCACTGTGAAGTTGTGACTGCCGTGGTGGATGCCCAGCGTCACGCCGTCGGAATCGACGATGTCCCCGGGGTTCTCGCCCAGGTACCGGGACAGGAAGCCCTGGGTGTCGCCGTCGGGGATGAAGCAGATGTCGTGGCTGTCGGGCTTCTTGGCCACGGCCAGTCCGAGCTCCTGTGCCTCTGCCCTGACCTCGGTCTTCGGCGTGTCGGCCAGCGGGAACAAGGAGTGGCGAAGCTGGGCCTGCGTCAGGACACCGAGCACATAGGACTGGTCCTTCTCGGGATCCACTGCGCGATGCAGCTCCACACCGTCGGAACTTTCAACGATGCGCGCGTAGTGGCCGGTGGCCACGGCGTCGAAACCGAGTGCGAGTCCCCTGTCCAGCACTGCCGCGAACTTGATTTTCTCATTGCACTTCAGGCACGGATTGGGGGTCCGGCCAGCGCGGTACTCCGCGACGAAATCGTCCACCACCTGCTCCTGGAACTCCGCCGCAAAGTCCCAGACGTAGAAGGGGATGTTGAGAAGGTCGGCGGCCCGACGGGCGTCGTGCGAGTCCTCGAGTGAGCAGCAGCCGCGCGCGCCGGTGCGGTAACTCTGCGGGTTCTTCGACAGGGCAAGGTGCACACCTGTCACCTCATGCCCGGCTGCCACCAGACGCGCTGCGGCCACCGCAGAATCCACGCCGCCACTCATGGCTGCCAGTACACGCACGTTGACACACTCCCTCACATAGAAATCTCCCCTGCGATGGTACGCGATGCACCATCGTGTCACCGCCTGCCGCGTTCTTGTGCGCTCAGAAGGCTGCGCGAGCACGTTCGACAGCGCCCGGCAGAATCTTCTCCAGCCTGTCGATGTCGTCGTCGGTCGAGTTGTGACCCGTGGAGAACCTCAATGTGGCGGCTGCCTCTTCCTGCGTACGTCCCATGGCAAGGAGCACCTCACTGGGCTGGTGGACACCGGCGCGGCAGGCCGAACCGACGGAGGCGAAGACTCCTTGCTGATCGAGGAGGAAGAGAAGGTCATCGGCGCGGATTCCGTCGAAGGTCACATTGGTGATGTGGGGTGCGTGTTCGGCGAGGTCTGTGTTGACCACTCCATCCAGTCTGCGACAAGCGGTCATGATGCGTGACTGCAATTGCGACAACCGCGCAGCTTCTCCCACCAGCGATTCCGTGGCCATCCCAGCTGCCGCGGCGAAGGATGCCGCCAGCGCGACCGTGGCCGTCCCGGACCTGATGGCACGCTCCTGCCCCCCGCCGAGACCGATCATCGACGGTGTCACGGATCGACGTACCAGCAGCGCGCCAATCCCCACCGGCCCCCCGGCCTTGTGGGCGGACAGCGACATCATGTCCACACCACTGGCACGAAAATCAACGAGCATGTGTCCAAGGGACTGCACTGCATCCGTATGGAGCCACACACCATGGTCATGCGCCGCGGCCCGCACGCTGTCCAGCGGCTGACAGATGCCAGTCTCGTTGTTGACAGTCATCACGGAAATTACTCCGACGTCCGCACCGATCGCCCGTGTGGCCACCTCCACGTCAAGAACTCCCAGATCACTCACCGGAAGCACCTCGGCGCCCCGCCCGGCCATGCCCAACACGGCTGGGTGCTCGATGGCGGACACCAGGCACCGCTCTCGGCCTTCGGATCTCCTGCCCGCCATCCCTCCGATGAGGGCGATGCTGTCCGCCTCTGACCCACCGGAGGTGAAAACCACCTCACTTGGCGCGGCGCCCACCACGGCGGCGAGTTGCTCCCGCGCCTCCTCCAGGATGCGACGTGCCCGCTGACCGGCCACATGGAGCGCAGACGGGTTTCCCACCAAGGACATGTGTATGGTCAGGGCTTCCACCGCTTCGCGCCTCATCGGCGAGGTCGCGGCGTGGTCGAGGTAGACAGACATGATGCCTCCCACGCTAGCGCGATACGTCAATGTATCGTTCAGGGCCCGAAACTGGCACAATGGACCGGTTGCCCGAAGACCATAGCCGATCAGCCAGAGGTATTTTCCATGACTCCCACACCCGACACCTCCATTCTGGGGGCACGCCTGGTCGCCGGCGGAGCACGTTTCGGACTGTGGGCCCCGCGAGCCACACGAGTACAACTCTCGCTGATCAACGACAGACTTCACCAGAGCACCGTGGACATGGAGCTGGGTGACCACGGCATCTGGTGCGTCCATGTTCCGGGCGTCGAGTCAGGCCAACTGTATGGCTACCGTGTCGACGGTGCCTGGGATCCCTCCGATGGCAGCCGTTTCAACCCCGCCCGTCTATTGGTGGACCCGTACGCACGGGCCATCAGCGGTGGCGTCGACTTCCGCGGCCCGATCCTTGACCACGTGCCCGGCAATGACTACGCCATCAACACGAAGGACTCCCTCGGCGCCGTGCCGCTCTCAGTGGTGGTGGCCGACTCTCCTGCCCCCACTCCCATGGCGGAGCGCCGCCCCATGGCCGAGACGGTCATTCACGAACTACACGTGCGGGGCTTCACGAAGTCCCATCCGCTGGTGCCTGAACACCTGCGCGGTTCCTACGCCGGGCTCGCCTATCCCGAGGTCATCGCCTACCTCAAGAACTTGGGTGTCACGGCGATCGAACTGTTACCGGTGCACCATTTCGTCTCCGAGCCGTTCGTCGTGGCCAAGGGAATGCGCAACTACTGGGGTTACAACACTCTGGGATTCTTTGCACCCCACTCGTTCTACGCCACGCGCGGCAACCGGGGCAGCCAGGTGGCCGAATTCAAGGACATGGTCTCCTCCTTCCATGAGGCGGGCATCGAGGTCATCCTCGACGTGGTGTACAACCACACCGCCGAAGGTGGCCACGCCGG
>CBDTVQ010000115.1:0-6388 GCA_965364045.1 uncultured Tessaracoccus sp.
TCTGCACAGTCCAGCAACCTCTCAGGGCGTGAGTATGAGGACCTGATCTCGATGACGTGCAAACTGGAAAACGGTGTGGTCACCAACCATTTGGTGAACTGGCTGTCGCCGTTGAAGGAGCGGGTCACTGTCATCACCGGCGAGACCGGTGCCCTGGTGGCCGACACGTTGACTGCTGATCTGACGTTCTACGCCAACGGCACCGTGGAGAACACGTGGCAGGACCTGGCGCAGTTCAAGGGCGTCAGTGAAGGCACTGTTGTCCGCTACGCATTCTCCAAACCCGAGCCGTTGATGCGGGAACACGAGAACTTCCGTGACGCCGTCCTCGGGAAAGACGCCGACATCGTGACCCTGGCACAGGGCCTCAACACCGTGCGTGTGGCCGAAGCCGCCATCGAATCAGCCAACACAGGAAAGACAATCACCCTGTAGGTGTTGACCTTGCGGGTGGGACGCGGCCATGTGTCGCTTCCCACCCGTTTTTGCGTATCCAACCAGTGAACCAAATAGTGAACGCATCGTTCACTGGGGAGCGTACATTGAGACAATGATCGAATCATGGTGTGTGGAACTGCAGGAGGTGCGGCGAGGCGACCTGTCGGTGGTGGGCGGCAAGGCAGCCAACCTGGGGGAGCTGATCCACGCCGGATTCGACGTGCCGGAGGGTTTCGTCGTCACGACGGACGCTTTCCGCACGGCAGTGGGAGACGCCTCGTCCAGGAATGACATCGAGGCGCTGGAGATCTCCGGCGAACTGGAGGAGGCAATCCGCCAGGCGTACTCGGAGCTGTCGGAGAGATGTGTGGCCGTCCGATCAAGCGCCACGGCCGAGGATCTACCCGGGGCCGCCTTCGCCGGGCAACAGGACACCTACTTGGACATCAGCGGTGGAGACGACGTCATCGCCGCTGTTCGCGACTGCTGGGCCTCGTTGTTCTCTGACCGCGCCATCGCCTATCGGAACCGCTTGGGAATTCAGCCGTCCAGCGTGGCCATGGCGGTGGTGGTGCAGACCATGGTGCCGGCTGATACCGCTGGCGTGATGTTCACCGCCAACCCGGTCACCGGGGCCCGCGACCAGGTGGTGATCGATGCTGCAGCCGGGCTGGGGGAGGCCGTCGTCTCCGGCGACGTGATCCCGGACCACTTCGTCGTCGACGCACAGGACGGGATCATCGAGTCAACGACGGGCGGGGCCATCAGCGATGAAACACGCCATCGTGACGCTGAACCTCTCGCTCTGAGCGAAGCCCAGGTGACGGAGTTGGCCGCGGTCGGGCGCCGCATCGCGGGGCACTTCGAAAGGCCACAGGACATCGAATGGGCGTTCCACAAGGATCGGTTGTTCATCCTTCAATCCCGGGCCATGACGGCGCTGCCCCCGCCCCCCATTCGGCTGACGAGGTTTCAACGGGCAATAGGATCGATCATCCTGGAGTTGCTTCCGCGTCGACCCCTTCCAATGGAACTCACCGCATCCATCCGGCCCATCGTGGGCGCACATGTTGTGGACATGATTTACGGGATCGCCGGCGTGGCCCTCGACTTCGACGATGTGTTGCCGGCGCAGGACGACGTTGTCCAGGAGTTCGTTCCTCCGCTGCCGCGCCCCACACTCCGCACCCCTTGGCGTGTGCTGCGGGCGCTGGTGAGTGGTCTGCAAGGCTCCCCGCGGGCCTGGCGAACGGATCCTCGGCTCGCGACGTACAGGAGCGATGTTGCCGGTCTTGGGCAACTGGATCTGGAGCAACTGTCGTGGGAGGAACTCGTCGCCGTGCCTCGCCGTGCGAAGCTCCTGGTGGATGTGATGACGCAGTTCCGGGTGGACCATCTGCCGAGGTCGGCTGTCGCACTCGCGAAGCTCCGCCTCGCGCTCCTTCTGTCGCGTACGAAGGTCAGCATCCCCGAAGTGCTCGGCCAGGCACCCACGATGACGAGGGCGGCCAACCAGGAGCTTGCCGCCCTTGCCGAGGCCGCCAGCCAGATTCCGGAACTGCGGGAGCTGTTGCTCGATGTCGACCAGGAACGGGTCGCCGAGTTGGCGCCGTCGCTGCCGGCCGCGTCCCAGTGGTGGGACCAGTTCCAGCAGTTCCTCACCACGTACGGGCATCGCGAGACCACCAGCGTCCTCTTGGCGCATGACCCCACCTGGGGGGATTCACCCGGCACGGTGCTCGGCTTGATACAGGTGCTGCTCGACCAGCCGCAGACCGGCCCCGCCACTTCGTCGGCGCCGGGCGTCACAGCAGCCACGCTGTCCGGATGGCAGAGAAGACTGGCCAGAGGAGCGGCTGAGGCCGTGGCACTGCGGGAGGACACTCACTTCGAGATCACCCGCGTCGGCCCGGCTGTGCGCAACTCCATCCGCGAAATGGGGCGACGACTCGTCGAGGCCGGTGAACTGGGTGACGCCGAGGACGTGTGGATGCTCACGCTGGACGAGGTCAACGGCTGGGCAGGGAAGCCTTCCGGCATTGGAGACGCTTTGGGTGCGGCGGCCCGTCGCAGAAGAATCGCCTACGCCGAACTGGCCGCCAGCCCCCTCATCGCCACCACCACTTTGTACCCCCACCGCGCAGGATCCGGATCAGCGCTCGTCGTGGGGGCGGCGGGTGGTGGAGGCCGTGCCACCGGCGCGGTACGAGTCATCGGCGGCCCCGACGAATTCGGCAACCTCCGTGCCGGAGAGGTGCTCGTCTGTGTGGCCACCAACCCGTCCTGGACACCGCTGTTCCAGCGGGCAGCGGCCGTCGTTGTGGATCGGGGCGGGATGGCGTCCCATGCAGCCATCGTGGCCCGCGAGTACGGGATTCCCGCCGTCATGGGTGCAGCCACCGCCACCAGCACCCTCCATGACGGACAACTCGTGACGGTTGACGGGGATGCGGGTGAGGTCACCGACGGGGCGGAGGAGGCATGAGCGGCGGTCCCCGCCCGCGCAGGCGCGGTGCAGAGCTGGAGGCTGCCATCCTCGACGCTGTCCTGGAGGAACTCCGGGAGCAGGGGTACGCAGCCATGACGGTGGAGGGGGTGGCCCGCCGCGCCGGGGCAGGCAAGTACTCCCTGTACAAGCGCTGGCCCAGCAAGGCTGCTCTGGCCGTGGCTGCGGCCTACCACCTCAAGCACGCGGGTCCGTCCGCTTCAACGGGACAGATCCGCGAAGACCTGTTTCTGTGGCTGCGCCGCATCGCGGACCTGATGGAGGGGCCGATGGGGGAGATCTTCCGCGGGGTACTGTCCGAGTCCCTCGCCTCGGCCGGTCAGCCCGGGTTCAGTCTCCTGTCGCGCAAGGCGGGGCTGGAGGACCTGCGCCACATCCTGGCCACTGCCCGCGAACGAGGAGTGGCGATTCCCGAGGACCTTCCTGATCCTCGCCTGGAAGCCCCTCAGGCCTTGCTCACAATTCACTTCCTGACCCACGGCACCCCCATTGTCGATGACACGCTGCGCAGCATCGTGGATCAGGTGGCATTGCCCCTCTTCTTGAGGGACCCGGCGACTGACCGGCCCGATGGTTGAGCAGGGCACCCGCTCCGGGCCTCGCGCCTGGGGTGTGGTCGCGGTGCTGTGTGGCATGTTTGCCTCAGCCCTGCTGCAGACCCTTCTGGTCACGGCCCTGCCGCGCATCAGCGAAGAACTGGGGGAGCCTCAGTGGTACGCCTGGGTGATCTCCTCGTACATGATCCTCGCGGTCATCGCCATACCGTTCTTCGGACCGCTGGCGGATCGGGTGGGGGTCAGGCCGGTGTTCCTGTTCGGCCTCGCGGTGTATGCGGTGGGCACCGTGCTCGTGGCCGCTGCCCCCACGATGCCGGCCCTCGTGGCGGCGCGCGGACTGCAGGGACTCGGCTCCGGGGCCATCGTTCCGGCCGCCCTCGCGTCCATCGGATTGTTGTTGAAGGACGCCAGGGGCCGCGGACGCGCCTTCGGTGCGGCCGGCGCCGTCCAGGTCATCGCCAACGTCATCGGCCCCCCGCTGGGCGGCTGGTTTGCGGAGGGGCCGGGATGGCGATGGGGCGTGCTCGTGGTCGTCCCCATCGTCCTGGTTGCGGGGCTGGCCGCCCGAGTGGGGATGCCTGCCCCGCCATCAGCGGGACCACGGTGGTGGGTGATCAATCCGCTGGAGACGTTCCGCGATCTTCGCGATCCCGTGCTGGCCCGCATCGTCGGAGGTGCGGCGTTGGTGGGGGCTTTCACGTTCGGGATGCTCACCTGGTTTCCCGTGCTGCTCCAGGGCGTCCTGGGTGTGGCGCCCACCCGATCCGGCCTGTTGATGACACCGATGATGGTGGCGATGGGGCTCGGGGCGGCCACGGCGGGTGTTCTGGGAGTTCGACGCGGGGCCCTGGCCGCCGCGTGGGTGCTCGGTGTGGGTGGCGCCCTGACCATCTCCGTTGACTCGATCGGGCTGGCCATCGGTGGATCGGTGGCCGTGGGCTTTGCCGGAGGGGCCATCCTGCCCGTTCTGCTCATGAGGGTGCAGATGGCCGCGCCCGTTGATCGCCTGGGTTCGGTCTCCGGACTGCTGCAGTTGGGACGTACGAGCGGGGGAGCTCTTGGCGTACCACTGCTGGGTCTGTGGGTGATGTCTCCCCTGTCGCTGTCCACAGCTGTGTCGGGCATCTTTGTCTCGCTAGCGATCATCTGTCTTGCCGGGTTGCTGCTGACGTTCAGTATTCGTCGGCGCTGACGGCAATTGGACGACGACTCGTTCAGCCCCCGGCGTGGGACGGCAACTTGCCGTGCGACTCTTCTGTGAGAACGAGGCGATAGACTCGGTTCTCGCGTGCCGCGCCGCCCGTGGTTCGTCAAACCCGAAATCCGTGGGAGTCAGCTCTTGAAGATCACCGTTGTTGCGTTGGGCAAAATTGGTTTGCCGCTCGCTGTTCAGTTCGCCGATTCGGGCCATGAGGTCATTGGGGCCGATGTCAATGCCCGGGTTGTGGATCTGGTCAACGAGGGCGTTGAACCGTTCCCGGGTGAGGCTCATCTGCAGGAGAAGTTGGCGGCCGCTGTGGCCAGTGGTGCGTTGCGTGCCACCACCGACACCACCGCCGCTGTGGCCGCATCCGAGGCTGTGGTGGTGGTTGTGCCGCTGTTCGTCAGCCAGGATGGGATTCCCGAGTTCGGCTGGATGGATGACGCGACACGCGCGATCGCTGCCGGTCTGAAGCCGGGCACGCTGGTCAGCTATGAGACGACGCTGCCGGTGGGTACCACCCGGAACCGGTGGAAGCCGATGCTGGAAGAGGGCTCCGGTTTGGTGGAGGGCAAGGATTTCCATCTGGTGTTTTCGCCGGAGCGGGTGTTGACCGGGAGGGTGTTTGCGGATCTGCGGAAGTACCCCAAGCTCATCGGTGGCCTGTCGGAGCAGGGAGCGGCCCGGGCACAGGAGTTCTACCAAGCCGTGTTGCAGTTTGATGAGCGCTCCGATCTGGAGCGCGGCAATGGTGTCTGGGATCTTGGCACGGCGGAGGCGGCGGAGATGGCCAAACTGGCCGAGACCACGTACCGCGACGTCAACATTGGTCTTGCGAATCAGTTCGCCCGGTTCGCCGGTTCCAACGGCATTGATGTGTATCAGGTCATTGAGGCGTCGAATTCGCAGCCCTACAGCCACATCCACAACCCCGGCATCGCGGTGGGTGGTCACTGTATTCCGATCTATCCGCGGCTGTACCTGTGGACAGATCCTGAGGCCACCGTTGTGGAGGCCGCCCGTGACGCCAACGCTGCCATGCCTGCCCACGCCGTCGATCTTGCCGAGACGGCAGCCGGGACGCTGGATGGGAAGCGGGTGGCTGTGTTGGGTGCGTCCTACCGTGGTGGTGTGAAGGAAACAGCCTTTTCCGGGGTTTTCCCGGTGGTGGCGGCGCTGGTCGCCAAGGATGCCCACGTGGCGGTGCATGATCCCCTGTACTCCGATGAAGAACTGGCTGGTCTGGGTTTCACCCCGTACCACCTGGGTGAGGACGTTGATGTGGTCATAGTCCAGACCGATCATGCCGGGTACCGGGATTTGGAGGCCGCGGACCTGCCGGGCGTCGCCGTGGTGGTCGATGGTCGCCGGGCACTGGATGTGGAGGCCTTCACAGGAACCACATTCGTCGTCATCGGCAAGGGAGACTGAAACGATGCAGGCCAAACCACGGGTCGTGTTGTTCAGGCACGCACCGATCGACATCGATTCGCGGGTCAAGAAGTTCGCCACCACGCTGTCCCGGGCGGGTTACGAACCCATCGTCATCTCGCTGGAACCGGTGGGTGGGATCGCTGGGGAATACCGGCTCGGCGACGACATCCGGGTCATCCGGGTGCCCATCGTCCGCGCACCGCGCGAGGGCGCTGACACCAGCCGGGTCAACAACCTGGAAGCGCGACGCAC
>CBDTVQ010000116.1:0-6380 GCA_965364045.1 uncultured Tessaracoccus sp.
TGAGAGGGCGGTGTGCTAGGCCGCTACACAACGGGGCCAGGCGATTGGAAACAATTGCGCACCTCAAAAGAGACGCTTTCTCATTTCGCAGGGGTACTAGGACTCGAACCTAGACTAACTGAACCAGAATCAGTCGGGCTGCCAATTACCCTATACCCCTATGTGCGCTCGACTCGGTCGAGCACGAGATGAAACTCTACACGACGCGCGAGACCCGGCACAAATTGAAAACCACGTCTCCGTTGTCCTGTCGGATCAGCGCTGTGCCGTCTGTGGAGTGGTCGTGGCGAGGTTGAACCTGGCGCCGATCCACACCGCCACGACAGCAAACAGGGCGAAGCCGGCGACGTCGAAACCGGCCTTGGCCCAAGTGATCTCAGAGACGGCCTTCGTGGCCGCCACACCACCCGTGAAGAGCGCGTACCCGAAGGCGAAGAGGTTGTTCACGATGTGCGCTGCGATCCCGGCCTCCAGTCCGCCAGTTCGCAGCACCAACCACCCAGCCAGCAGCCCGAAGGCAAACCGGTGCGCGAAGAGCGCAGGGTTCTGGGTGCCATGGAACAACGCGAACAGCAATGCGGTGCCCACTATTCCCATCCAGGCCTTCCCCGTCGCAGACCCGATGGCCTGGAGCAGGTAGCCGCGGAAGAAGACCTCCTCTGCAATGGCCTGCAGTGGCGAGGTGAGAAGGAGAACGACGAGGAAACCAAGCCATCCCGGTTGGGCAGGACCGAAGTCGGGCTTACCCAACACGAACGATGCCCACAGAGCAGCGTTCAGCACCACGACCGCGACACCGAGGCACACCACCAGATAACGGCCCCGCCAGCCCGGCTGCACCGAGACCAACCAACGGGCTTCACGTCCGTGCATGTACCGGAACACCAGCCAGGCCACCAGCAGCAGGCTGGCCAGTGCGAGATGCGTCGCGGCCAGTCCTTCCGGTAGCTCATAGGCGCTGGCGGCGTCCTTGTAGGCCGCAAACGACCGACCACCTCCGAACATCAGCCACCCGAGGCCGAGCAAAGCCTGTGCGAGGAGGGGCACCACCAGAACGAAACCTGACACCGCCAGGACCGCTCCGAAGAGGAGCCGGAATGGCTCCTGCCCCGGCCCCTGCAGGGACACGGGGTAGGTGAGCCCGGGTGGTGGCGCGGATCGGTTGGGACCCGGAGACCTCACGCGGAGGTGACCGGGTTGCTGAGGGTTCCCAATCCGTCGATGTCGATCTCCACGACGTCCCCGTCGCCCATGTCGCCGACGCCCTTGGGGGTGCCGGTCAGGATGAGGTCACCCGGCAGCAACGTGGTGAACGAGGAGATGAAGCTGACGAGCTCGGAGATCCCGCGGACCATCTGGGAGGTGTTGCCGTCCTGGCGTGTCTCACCGTTGACGCGTGTCTGGATCCCCAGCGTCGAGGCCTCCTCAATGGAGAGATGTGTGTTGATCCAGGGGCCGAGCGGGCAGAAGGTGTCGGAGCCCTTGGCGCGCGTCCACTGGTCGTCGATCGCCTGCCAGTCGCGCTGCGTGACGTCATTGGCGATCGTGTAGCCGAAGATCACCTCGGGCACGCGCTCAACCGGCACTTCCTTGCAGATTCGGCCGATGACGATGGCCAGCTCACCCTCGAAGTTCAGGTTCTCGCACCCGGTGGGGACGACGATGGGGTCATTGGGCCCAACGATGCTGGTGTTGGGCTTGAGGAACAGCAGAGGCGCCCCCACGGGCACCTCGTTGCCCATCTCGGCGGCATGCCCCTCGTAGTTGCGCCCCACCGCGACGATCTTGCTGCGGGGGATGACGGGCGCCAGGAGCCGCACCTCTTCCAGGTGATGGCGTTCACCGGTGAAGTTGACGGCGGTCCCGGCGAGGGGATCGTTGTTGAGGACGGCAATCGTGTCGGGGTTCTCTCCCCCGTCGACGGCCAGTTCGATGATGCCGTAGGCCGGGTCCTTGCCGGCGGCGGCGAAACGAGCAATACGCATGCCGAGCAGCCTACCGGGGGGTTCCTCTTGATGAGTCAGAGGGGATGTGGGTGAAGATGCCGAACACGATGGCATCCAGCAGCGCTTCCCAGGAGGCTTCAACGACGTCAGTCCCGACGCCCACTGTCGTCCATGTCTCACCCTTCCACGAGGTGTCGATGAGAGTGCGGACGGTGGCATCGGTGCCGTGCCCCTCGTCCAGGATCCGGACGCGGTAGTCGGTGAGCTCAAATTCGAGCACCTCGGGGTAGGCCGGGGCCAGCGCCTTGCGCAGGGCAATATCGAGCGCGTTGACGGGCCCGTTGCCCTCCCCCACCACCATCTGCTTCTCCCCCTTGGCGGTGAGTTTGACGGTGGCCTCGCTCATGCTGTTGCCAGCGCTCTCCTCCGCCAGAACCCGCCATGAATGCACTTCGATGGGGTTTTCGAGGATGCCCATCTCATCGCGCAACAACATCTCGAAGCTGGCGTCGCTGGACTCGTAGCTGTAGCCCTCGGCCTCCTTCGCCTTCACGCGGGCTGTGATGCGGGCGGCCAGATCACGGTCGCTGAGGTCGATGCCGAGCTGTTCGCCCTTGATCTGGATGTTGGCGCGGCCCGCCATGTCAGAGATCAGCATCCGCATGTCATTTCCCACCAGGGCCGGATCAATGTGCTGATAGAGGTTTGCGTCCACCTTGATGGCGCTGGCGTGCAGGCCAGCCTTGTGGGCGAAGCTCGACTGACCCACGTAGGGCTGACGGCCCAGCAGAGGCTGGTGCGCCACCAGTGCGATGGCGTGGGCAACGCGGGTGATCTCGGAGAGACGCTCGGGCGGCAGCAGATCCCAGCCGTATTTCAGTTGCAGATTGGGGATCAGGGCGGACAGGTCTGCGTTGCCCGTGCGTTCGCCGTAGCCATTGAAGGTCCCCTGGACGTGCATGACGCCGGCCTCCACCGCCGCCAGCGTGTTGGCAACGGCGCATGCCGTGTCGTTGTGGCAGTGCACGCCAAGGTTGGCGCCGGTCTGCGCTGCAGCGCTCACCACATCGCCCATCCAGCTCGGCAGCATGCCGCCGTTGGTGTCGCACAGGACCACGACCTCAGCGCCTGCCTCTGCTGCCGTGCGGACCACTGACAGGGCGTACTCCGGATTGGCGCGGTAGCCGTCAAAGAAGTGCTCGCAATCGACGAAGACGTGCTTGCCCTCAGCAATGAGGTGTTCAACGGTGTCCCGGACCATCTCAAGGTTCTCCTCAAGCGTGGTGCGCAGAGCACGGATGACGTGCTCGTCATGACTCTTGGCGACGATGCAGACGTAATCGGTACCCGCGTCCACCAATGCCTTGGTCAGCGTGTCCGTGGCGGCCGATCCACCCGGTTTGCGCGTTGCCCCGAAGGCGACCAGCTTCGAGGTCTTCAGATCGAGCACCTCTGCGGCTTCCACGAAGAATTGCGTATCGCCCGGGCTCGCGCCGGGCCAGCCGCCTTCGATGAAGGTGACGCCGAGTTCGTCGAGGTAGACGGCAATCTTCAGCTTGTCGGCCACGCTGAGGCGCAGGCCTTCCTGCTGCGCGCCGTCGCGCAGGCTGGTGTCGAAGATGTGGAATTCTTCTGGACAGGTGGGTGTCGTCGTCATTGTTTTTCTCCAACGGCTTGAGTTCGCGCCCGAGGCTACCCCTGCCGTCTCGCGTGGTGGGACGCAGTGCACCACATGGTGAGACGATCCCCATCTGTGGCCTAGGGTTTCCAACCATGACGACACAACCCGGCAGGACCCTGGCAGTCATCGGCGGCGACGGCATCGGCCCCGAGGTGACAGCCGAAGCGCTCAAGGTGCTCGAGGCAACCGTGGGTGAGGGCACCATCACATACACGCACTACGACCTGGGGGCGGAGCGCTGGCAACGCACCGGCGAAGTGCTTCCGGATACCGTGTTGGAAGAGCTGAAGGGCGTCGACGCCATTGTGCTGGGCGCTGTCGGCGCTGCGCCGGGCTCGAAAGCGATTCCGAGTGGACTCCTGGAGCGCGGCCTCCTGCTGAAGCTGCGCTTCGCCTTCGATCACGCCATCAACCTGCGCCCGTCGCGTCTGTTTCCCGGTGTGTCCACTCCGCTGTCCGAGGCGGTTGTTGCCCAGGGTGACATCGATTTCGTCGTCGTCCGCGAGGGCACCGAAGGGCTGTACTGCGGCAACGGTGGCGCCGTGCGCACTGGCACACCACACGAGTTGGCAACCGAGGTGTCAGTCAATACCGCGTACGGCGTGGAGCGGGTCGTCCGTGATGCCTTCGTGCGCGCCCGTGCCCGCCGCGGCAAACTCACCCTGCTGCACAAGCACAACGTCCTGGTGAACGCCGGCACACTGTGGAACCGCATCTTCAACGAAGTGGGTGCTGAGTACGAGGATGTGGAGCGCAACTACCTCCACATCGACGCGGCGATGATCGCGATGGTGGTCAACCCTGCACAGTTCGACGTCATCGTGACGGACAACCTCTTCGGCGACATCATCACGGACCTCGCCGCAGCGGTCACCGGAGGCATCGGCCTTGCCGCCAGCGCCAACATCAACCCGAGCGGCGAGTTCCCGTCCATGTTCGAGCCCGTCCATGGCTCCGCCCCCGACATCGCCGGGCAGGGCATCGCAGATCCCACGGCGGCCATCTCATCGATGGCACTGCTCCTGTCACACCTGGGAATGCCGGAGGAGGCCCGCCGCATCGACGACGCCGTCGCCGCCGACATCACGGAACGGAGCGCCGGGGGTGTTCGCACCACAGAGGTGGGCGACCGCATCGCCGCCCGATTGGCCTGAAGCCAGCCGCTCACTCAGTAGTGCACCGTCGACAGTGCGCCGACGTGCTCGAACCCCAGGTGTTCGTAGGAGCGGATGGCCGGGATGTTGAAGTCGTTGACGTACAGCGACACGGTGTCGTGGATCCGGCACACGTCCCGCATCATCCCGGCAAGTCCGGGCACGGACAGGCCCTTGCCGCGGTGGTCCGGGTGCACCCAGACGCCCTGCAACTGGGCCTGATCCTGAAACTTGGGGCCGAGATCCGCTTTGAAGATCACAGTCGAGTTCTCGACGATGCCCCAGGCGTCCCGGTTCTTGATGCGGTCAGCCACGAAGGACTCGTAACCGGGGCCGTACTTGTACGGAGAGGATCCGATCTCCTCGGTGTACATGTGCACCGAGGCTTCGAGGTAGGAGTCGAAGTCCTTCATCGTGAGGGGGCGGACACGCGGATCGGCTTCGAACTCCGGTGCCCCACGCCTGACCATCAGTGGCTGCTTGCGCCGGACGTTGGCGTAGGAGTCCCAAGCCCCCGGCCAGCGCTCCGCAAGCCCCACGAACAGGCCCAGCGCGGCCATGCTGCTCCCGAGGATGGAGGAGGCGCGACGGGTGCCTCCAATGGCCTCCACGAATTCCGGAATGGCATCAGGATCCGCGCCTGCCGGAAAAATGGTGCCCGCGTTCAGGCAGACGGCCGTCAGCTTCCCGTCTCGCTCGAAGCCGTGCAGCCTGCCGAGACGCCGGCGATCCACGCCGAACAGCCCCACTTTGGCGGCGAGGAAGAGGTTTTCAACGGGGCGCTCTGCGAGCAGCGCCTCCACCTCGGCGCGATCGGAAGGTCCGAGCAGCCGGAGCCTGTTGGCCATGTCAGGAAACCGAGACCTCGGGCGCGCCCACTTCACCCATTTCGGCAGCCAGACGATGGGCTTCCTCAAGGAGGGTGGCCACGATCTCCGATTCGGGCACGGTCTTGATGACCTCGCCCCTCACGAAGATCTGACCCTTGCCGTTGCCGGAGGCCACACCGAGATCAGCCTCACGGGCCTCTCCCGGTCCGTTCACGACGCAGCCCATGACGGCCACGCGCAGCGGCGCCTCCATGCCTTCCAGCCCCGCGGTGACCTCCTCGGCGAGCTTGTAGACGTCCACTTGGGCGCGGCCACACGATGGGCAGGAGACGATGTCCAGCTTCCGGGGGCGCAGGTTGAGCGATTCGAGGATCTTGATGCCCACTTTCACCTCTTCCACCGGCGGTGCCGACAGGGAGACGCGGATGGTGTCGCCGATGCCCTGACTGAGCAACGCACCGAAGGCCACGGATGACTTGATCGTGCCCTGGAACGCAGGACCAGCCTCGGTGACGCCGAGGTGCAACGGGTAGTCGCACCTCTCGCTGAGCAGTTCGTAGGCACGCACCATGACGACGGGGTCGTTGTGTTTGACGGAGATCTTGAAGTCGTGGAAACCCACGTCCTCGAACAGTGAGGCCTCCCAGAGGGCCGACTCCACGAGGGCCTCGGGCGTTGCGGAGCCGTGCTTGGCCATGATTCGCTTGTCCAGCGATCCGGCATTGACGCCGATCCGCAGCGAGATGCCTGCGGATTCGGCGGCCTTGGC
>CBDTVQ010000117.1:0-6376 GCA_965364045.1 uncultured Tessaracoccus sp.
CCGTGATGAGGATGCGGCAGGTGCCCTGGCAGCCACCCTCAATCGTTGCATCGGTGGGCTCCATGAGTACCGCGAAATCGGCTTCGAGCAGTTCGGGCGAGTTCTCGGCGATCCTGCCCAGGCCGTTGAGATCGGCACCCACCTCCTCATGGTCGTAGAAGACCCAGGTGATGTCACGATTGGCGTCGGTCAGTTCCGCCGCGAGCTGCAACTGCACGGCAACGCCGCCCTTCATGTCGCAGGTGCCGCGCCCCACCACGTGGAGTCCCTCGGGGGCCTCCTCCAGGTGGCTCGGAAGGTTGTTGGCCACTGGCACGGTGTCCAGGTGCCCGGCGATCACGACCCGCTGGTCGCGGCCGAAGTGGGTGCGCGCGATGACACAGTCGCCGTCGCGGATGATCTCCAGATGCCCGTACCCCTGCAGCGCTTCCTCCACCATGTCCGCCAGTTGTCGCTCGTTGCCGGAGACGCTTTCGACGTCGGTGATGGCTTGCAGCAGGGCTACGAGATCCGAGGTCAGGTCAAGACGCATGAGGATGAGCCTAGCGCCGCGGCAAGACGATTCCCTGCATGCCCCTCCCAGCTGCATCCGGCCACAACTACCCTCGGGGGCATGCCCACAAAGACGACGCTCCAGCGAAATGTCGAGACGGTCACGTCCTTCTATGACCTCATGTTCAACCAGTGCAAGCCCCGCGAGGCACTCGACCTTCATGCCGGCGAGACCTACAGACAGCACAACACCCACGTCGCCGACGGCAAGGATGCCTTCGTCGACTACTTCGAGAAGATGGCCGAGGAGTTCCCGGGCAAGCGCGTCGAGTTCAAGCGCACGGTTGCTCAGGGCAATCTCGTCGTCCTGCACTGCCACCAGACCTGGCCCGACGACGACTACGCAGGCATGGACATCTTCCGGCTGGATGATGACGGCCGGATAGTGGAGCACTGGGATGTGCTCCAGGTGATTCCGGAGCACTCCGCCAACGACAACACGATGTTCTAGGTTCCCGGTGTCCCGGGATCCTTCGTTCTAGGAACCTGACTTCGCCCCATTCACCCGGCGAGCTCCGGAACCCTGAGGTTGTGAAGCTTCACCCCGGGCGATTTCACAGCCTGTCCGCCCGCGTCCTGCAGCATCTTCGATCCGAGCCACTCCTCCGGAACGCCCATGCCCTCGACGAGCTCAAGTGCCTTGTCGCGCAACTCCAGGCACAGCGCATCCACCGCGGAGGAGATGGCCTTGCTGCGGGTGCCATCAATGCGGTTGTGCTCCATGTACCACGCTCGGTTCTCCTCGATCACGGACAGGGCGTACAGGTCGCAGATCTTGATGAGCTTGGCCTTGATGTATTCGTCCTTGCACGCTCCGACGCCCTCGACGAAGGCTTCGAGAACCGTGCGCTCCGTATGGGCGCGGCCCACCTCCAACATGTGCTCCTGGCACTCGTTCACCGCGTCGAAGATCTTGCTGTCGGAGGCTTTGGAGGCCGCGCGCATCCGGCGTGCGAGTGTCTCCACCAGGTGCTGCTCACGGAACTCAAACATTTCCACCTGCCAGCCCCGGGC
Source organism: uncultured Tessaracoccus sp. (assembly GCA_965364045.1). Lineage (GTDB taxonomy): Bacteria > Actinomycetota > Actinomycetes > Propionibacteriales > Propionibacteriaceae > Arachnia. The sequence goes on from CBDTVQ010000117.1 coordinate 1,567, forward strand.
ATGAAGTCGCTCTGACTCGGGCTTGAGCTTCGCCCCCGCGATCAACCTGCTGATGGTGGATCCGGCAGCGGTGCGTTCCATGAAACGGCCACTCAGGAGCTTTGCCGTGGCCTGTGCCGTGCCGCGCAGGTCCATGTCGCCCCACGTCTTCTTGTAGTCGACGAGAAGTGCTTTCGCCACCAACTGGAGCAGAACGGTGTTGTCGCCTTCGAACGTGGCGAAGACGTCGGCGTCCTGACGGATGAGCGTGATGCCGTTCTCACTCATGTATCCGGCTCCGCCACAAGCCTCCCGGCTCACCTGGATGGTGTCGTTGGCCCAGCGGGTGAGCAGCGCCTTCAGGCCGGCGGCACGCGTCTCGAGCTCACGTGAAGCAGACGGATCCTCTCCTTGGGCATCGGACACCTTCTGCAGCTGCTGGCTGACCTCGTTGACCGCGAAACCGTAGGCATAGGCCTTGGCGATGTTGGGCAGGAGCTTGCGCTGATGGGTCTTGTAGTCCAGCAGCACGATCTCCTTGCCCATTCCCGGGCGCCGGAACTGTGTGCGCTCCAGGGAGTAGCGCGTGGCAATGCTCAGTGCCTTGCGCGTGGCCATGGCGGCGCCACTGCCCACGCAGATGCGGCCGCGGACCAGGGTGCCGAGCATGGTGAAGAAGCGCGCATTCTTGCTGCCGATGGGTGAGCTGTAGACACCGTCGTCGCCCACACCGCCGTAGCGGTTGAGGAGCATACGACGCGGTACGCGCACATGGTCGAAGGAAATGGTGCCGTTGTCCACGCCGAGCAGGCCGCCCTTGTGGCCATGGTCGCCGGTCGTGACGCCGGGCAGGTCTGAGAGGAACTTGTCGCGGATGGCCACCAGCACGGCGTGCACGCCGTGGTTGGCCTCACCCACGTGGAGCTGACCGAACACCACCGCCATTTTGCCGTCACGCCCCGCGTTGCCGATGTAGGCCTTCGTGGCGCTGGTCGTCGGCGAATTGATCTCGTACTCCTCGGAGTCAGCGAGCCACGTGATGGTGGTCTCAACCGACGAGACATCGGAGCCATGCCCCAACTCAGTCATGGCGAAGCAGCCGGTGAGTTCGCACGAGATCAGGTCATCGATGAACGTCTCGTGGTGCCACTGCGTCCCAAGATTGGTGATCGCGCCGCCAAAGAGACCGTGCTGGACGCCCGATTTGATGTTCAGGGACAAGTCCCCCATTGCCATCATCTCGAAGTGCGCCACCGATTCGGCGACGGTGCCCTCGTGGCCGGGGAAGCCTGCGACGGCGTAGCCCTTGCTCGCCATGTCGACGAGGTGCGCAAGTGTCCAGTCGCGTGCCTCCTCCATGCTCTGGGAGGGATCGCGGACAACGTCGTCAGCTGTGACGGTCGAGCGCCAGTGGTCCTTGACGGCGTGAAACGGGCCATCGAGTGCCACCATGAGTCCGTGGCCTGTGGGCGTGGTCATGATGAGGTCCTTTCGGGACTGTGAAGCGTTGGTTGCTGGTTGAGGAAAGCTGGCTCGAAGAGACGAACCGTGAAGTCGACGATGTCCGCCCGTGGGCGTTGGTGGCCGGTGGTGATCCACTTGTCGGCAATTGCCCAGACGAATCCGACCACGCCGTGGCCCCAGGTGTTGGCTGCCCGTGGATCGAGACCGTTGAGCCGCAGCCAGGAGCGGAAGGCCTCGGCGATTTCGTTGCCGATGCGGCCCGTGATGCTCGTGACCGGGTCCTCCACGGGGCTCTGACCCAGTGGTCGGGTGACGACGAACTGGTAGATGTGCGGATCCCGCTCCACCAAACTCAGATAGGTGTCAGTCAGTTCCCTGACGAGGGCCGCAGGTTCCACGTCACTGTTGTCCGTGATGTGGTGCTGCAGACGTGACCAGATGAACTGGTGCACGGACTCCACCACTGCGGTATAGAGCCCGGTGCGGCCACCGAAGTGCCGATACAGAACAGGCTTGGAGGTTCCAGCCTCAGCTGCCACCACATCCATGCCGACGGCGGCTCCGTGGCGGCGGATTGCTCGTAGTGTGGAATCGACGAGTTCTTGGCGACGCTGGGCATTGTGGGTTTCCCAGCGGGTGGTGCGACCGTCGATCGCAGTGGTGTTCATTGTGCAAGAGTAACTCACACCGCAAGTATCTGCTACCTTTGGTGTCACATAATTGTCTACGCAACACGCAGGAGGAACTCCAAGATGGCGCTTCGAAACGCAGTCGTGGTGGGTGGCAACCGCACACCATTCACGAAGACAGGTGGCCGGTTCGCGGCTGCATCCGCACAGGACCTCCTGACCTCAGCTCTGGACGGACTGGTAGCCCGCTTCGGGCTGGCCGGACAACAGATGGGCCAAGTCAGTGCGGGCGCCGTGCTGAAGCACACCAGAGATTTCAACCTCACCCGTGAAGCCGTGCTCGGTTCTGCACTCTCGCCCCACACACCAGCCACTGATGTGGGCGTCGCGTGTGGCACCGGACTGGAGGCCATCACGACGATCGCCAACAAGATCCGCCTCAACCAGATTGACAACGGCATCGCCGGTGGCGCCGACAGTGCTTCCGATGCACCAATCGTCGTGAGTGAGACCTTGCGCCAAGCCATGCTGAAGGCTTCGCGAGCCCGGAACCTCGTCGACCGGATCAAAGCCTTCGCCGCGGTGGGACCCGCTGATCTCCTGCCCGTTCCACCTGCCGTCAACGAGGCGCGCACCGGTCTGTCGATGGGCGAGTCCCAAGCCATCACCACGCGCAAATGGGAAATCAGCCGTGAGGCCCAGGACGAACTGACTCTGGCCTCGCACCAGAACCTGGCGAGGGCGTGGGACTCCGGCTTCTTCGACGATCTGGTCACGGGCTACCTCGGCGTGTCCCGTGACACCATTCTCCGACCCGACACCACGCTGGAGAAGCTCGCAAAGCTCAAGCCCGTCTTCGGACGCGGCGATGAGGCCACCATGACGGCCGGCAACTCCACGGCGCTGAGCGACGGCGCCGCCGTCGTCCTGCTCGCTGAGGAGGAATGGGCTCGCGAGCACGGCTGGCCGATGCTGGCCCGCATCGTCGACACCCAGCTCGGAGCCGCTGACTACGTCACGGGCGCCGAGGACCTGCTGCTCGCCCCCACCCGGGCGATCCCCGTTCTGTTGGAGCGCAACGGCAAGAGTCTGGATGACTTCGATTTCATCGAGATCCACGAGGCGTTTGCCTCGACGGCTCTCGCCACGATAAAGGCGCTGGAGAAGAATGGTGTGGGTACCGTCGATCGCTCCAGGCTCAACGTCAATGGCAGCTCTCTGGCTGCCGGTCACCCCTTCGCCGCGACCGGAGCGCGCATCGTCGCATCGCTGGCCAAGATGCTGTCCGAGAAGGGCCCGGGCAGCTTGGGGCTGATATCCATCTGCACGGCAGGTGGCCAGGGAGTCACAGCGATTCTGGAGGCAATCTGATGGCGGGCACGAGTTTTCTGGAAACCCTGTACAACACCGGGCCGGGACGAGCAATCGCCCGCAAGGCCGGTGTGACGGATCCACCGAAGCTGCGGCGCGGACGCATCATGCCCAGCGGACCCGTCGCGCTGGCGATGCTGCCCGGCGGCGGCATCGGTACAGAGACGCTCGCGCTGCTCGGCATCGACTCCATTGCGGCACTGGTGGATGTGGCCGAGAACCGTTCCAAGGACGAGCGTGGTCGTGATGTCCCGCCCGCGTACTCGTCCCGACCGGGTGCACTCGTGGTGGACGCGACGGGCCTGCGGGAGATCGGGCAACTGGAGCTGCTCCGCCAAGTTCTGCGCCCTGCCATGAAGGGGCTGGAACGCTCCGGTCGCATCATCATTCTTGCCGCCGACGCCAGCACCGTCGACGGGCTCGAGGCCAAGACCGTCGCCCAGGGAATCGACGGCATCAACCGCACCGTCGGCAAAGAGCTTCGCGGAGGCTCCACATCCAACCTCCTCTATCTGCGCGAGGGCGCAGGAGCCGAGGACCTCTCCTCGAGCCTTGCGTTCCTGTTGGAGGGTCGCTCCGCCTTTGTCGACGGTCAGGCCTGGCGTGTCTCCCGCCGCAAGGACGGCGACGACGGCACAGCCGCTGAGGATCGGGACAAACCCTTCACCGGGCGGGTCGTCGTTGTAACCGGTGCCGCACGCGGGATCGGAGCAGCCATTGCTCGCACCTTTGGGCGCGACGGCGCCACCGTCGTGGCCATCGACGTCCCCCAGGCCGGCGAGAACCTGTCGACGGTTGCCAACGAACTCGGCGGCTCCGCACTGCAGCTGGACATCACTGCCCCTGATGCGGGCAATCGCATCGCGCAGCACGTCGCTGCGGTGCATGGCGCCGACAAGAAGATCTGGGCCATCGTCCACAACGCCGGGATCACCCGCGACAAGATGCTGGCCAACCTGGACGAAAAGCTCTGGGGCTCGGTGCTCGAGGTCAACCTCGCAGCCGAGATCCGGATCAACGAAGTGCTCCTCAACCAAGAGTTGCCCGGCGGGCTTGACCACTGCGCGCGCATCGTCGGCATCGCCTCCACGTCCGGAGTGGCCGGCAACAAGGGGCAGACCAACTACGCCGCCTCCAAGGCCGGTGTGATGGGTCTGGTCTGGGCCATGGCTGAGGAACTCATGGATCGCCCGGTCACCACGAACGCCGTGGCGCCCGGCTTCATCGAGACGGACATGACGGCGGCCATCCCGTTCGTGTCGCGAGAGATTTTCCGCCGCACCAACTCTCTGCAGCAGGGCGGCCAGCCGGTCGACGTGGCCGAAACCATTCTGCACCTGTGCGATCCCGCCTCCGGTGGCGTCGAC
>CBDTVQ010000118.1:0-6356 GCA_965364045.1 uncultured Tessaracoccus sp.
ACCGACGGCCAGCGGACTGCGCTGCGCTTCGAAATACTGCATTTCAAGGTCCACGGCGCCGTAGCTGTACTTATACGCCTCATTCCCGTGGCAGAAGTCATATGTTTCACAACCTTGATCGATGGCCTCGGAGATGGCGTCGGCGACGGCGACGGAGACGTGCCCGACGCCCAGTCCGCCGATGACGATCCCCTTGAACCCGGCTCCGCGAGCGAGCCGGACCAACCGGCCGTCATCGGCCAGCGCACACTCCAGGAGGGCCACATCGATGGGTCCGGTGACGGGTACGGGCAGTGCGTCCGGTCTCGGGGAGACGGGCCGCCACAGCAGACTGAACTCGCCCTCCACCAGACGCCCCACTGGGCCGAAACCGGGCGAGTCGAACGCCTCCACCGCCATCGAAGAGGTCTTCTGCACCCGTGAGGCAAGGTGGACGGTGTCGTTGAGGCAGGCTACGACTCCGAGTCCCCGGGTCTGCGGCGACGCCGCGGTCATCACGGCCGCCAAAAGGTTGGCCGGCCCCTCTGCCCCTGCGGCCGTCGCCGAGCGCATCGCCCCCGTGGTCACGATGGGCGCCGCCTCGTCCCACAGCAGATCCAGCAGGAAGGCGGTCTCCTCCAGGGTGTCGGTGCCATGGGTGATGACGACCCCGACAGCACCCGCCGCCACGGCCTGACGGGCAAAGTCGAGCGCCTTCAGCACGTCGGCCACGCGGATCGATGCTGACGGCAGGTTGCAGATGTTTTCGACACGCAGATCGACTATGTCGCCCAGCCCCGGCACCGCATCCACCAGGTCCTGCGCCTCCAGTCCCGGAGTGTTTGCGCCGGTGGGGGTCGACGGCAACATGGCGATCGTGCCGCCCATGGCACCAACGGCCACGATGGGCAAGGCATTTCGCACAAATACTCCTCATGCAGGGATGGACGTCAGGAATGCGCCTCGTGTCGCGAGCGTACTGTCAGTGGGCGCCCGAGGGACAGTCGCCCCAACCGACGTCCGTCACGCAACGGCGACAGTATTCAGTCGTCGGGGAAAGCCAGATCGACGACGCTGTCCCACACCTCGGCGGTGCATGTGTACGGCGGCACGTCGGAGTCCACGAGGCGCTTGTGAAGCAGTTCAATACTCGACTCGCCCGGGTCCAGACTGTTGGTGTTCTGCGCGATGAAGCGAAGAGTTTGACCGGCGGAATCCACCCGGGTCGCTCTGATGTCGAATCGCCTGCGATCGTCGTCACGGTTGGTGATTCGGTACTCGGCGACGACTCGTCGTGAGGTATCACCACCGATCGATGGCTCGCTCTGCGACTCGAGATACTCCTGATCAGTCTCAACCGAGCAGCGGAGGAATTCGAGCTCGTATTTGGAAGGATCGACCTGATCGATGTTCGGAGTGTTCGTCTGCTCAAGCACTGAGCATCCTGTCAGGAGCGGTAGAAGAGCCAGAGCTGCGGTGGCCCGACTCCACCTCCGGCGTCGTCCGAACGCTTTCATTGCGGTTCCCCATCGTTTCGGAACGCTCACGTCAAATCGACCAGCCTTCGATGGTGCCAGAGTAGCCCGCGGCCGCAGAGGATTCAGACGAAACCAGTGGCGCGCGGCCGCCCGTCAACAACGCAGGTTCGATGGAATTGTTCGGGGCATACGTGTCCCGGTTCCCCCTGGTCCCAGGCTGGACCGGACGTCCAGAAGATAGTCGGACCCAACTTGACGTACGTCAAGGTGCCCAGACCGTTTCGGTCGTAGCTTGAGGATGTCGGACAAACTCAGACATCAACGAAGAGGACACAGACCATGACTGCCACCACCACCACCCACACCAGCCTCCGCGCCGAAGGCTTCTCCTGCCCCTCCTGCGTCACCAAGATCGAGAAGCAGATCAACCGGCTCAAGGGCGTCGAAAACGTGGAGGTTCACTTCGCCTCCGCGCGCATCGAGGTGGACCACGACGCAGACGTCACCTCCGTTGACGACATCGTCGCTGCGGTCGCCAAGGCGGGCTACACCGCCCGCCCCTCCGCATTCTGACTCTTCTCGCAATTCCGGCGCCCCGTCATTGGGGCGCCGGTCCATGAACACCCGGCCGGTTCCGGCCGTCTCCACCATCAAGAACGGACACACGGCAGTGAACAGCTTCCACAAATGGATCCACGGCAAGTGGGCCATCCCCGTCATCTCCGGCCTGCTGATCATCGCCTCCTGGGTGGTCGAACGCATTGCAGGCGGCGCCTACAACCCCGCTTTGGCCCCCCAGTGGTGGATCGACGCCGGAGCGCACGCCACCGGCACCCCGATTTTCACGCTCGCCAACGCACTCATGCTGGCTGCGGCGATCGTTGCGGGCTACGGGATCGCCCTCAAGGCGATCAGTGCCGCGCTGGTCAAATACATCAGCATCGATCTGCTGGTCTCCGTCGCCGCCATCGGCGCCATCCTCATCGGCAACTTCTGGGAAGCAGCCGCCGTCACGTTCCTGTTCACCATCGGCCACGCCCTGGAGGTGGCAACCCTGAACAAGACGCGCTCGGCGCTGGCGGAACTCGTCGCCGTCGCACCCGATGTCGCCATCGTCATGCGCGACGGTGAGCAACTGGAGATCCCTGCTGCCGCGGTGAACATGGGCGAAATCGTGTTGGTCAAGAACGGCGCCAAGGTACCCGTCGACGGTGAGGTGGTCGCCGGCACCGGCGCCATCGATGAGGCATCCATCACGGGTGAGTCCATCCCGGTTGAGAAGAGCACGCCGGATGCAGTCTTCGCCGGGACCGTCTCCCGCGGCGGGTTCCTGCAGGTGCGCGCCACTGGTGTGGGCGCCGACACCACGCTGGCCCGCATCATCCACCGCGTCGAGGAGGCACAGGACAGCAAGGCCAAAACCCAAGCCTTCATCGACCGCTTCTCGAAGTGGTACACCCCCGGCGTGATGCTCCTGGCGCTGGTGGCCGGGCTCATCACCGGCGACATCGTGCTCGCCCTGACGCTGCTGGTCATCGGTTGCCCCGGTGCCCTGGTCATCTCCATCCCGGTGGCGATCGTCGCCGGCATCGGCCGCTCCGCCCGCAACGGCATCCTCATCAAGGGCGGCGAGTACCTCGAGACCTCCGCCAAGATCTCCGCCGTCGCGGTGGACAAGACCGGCACCCTCACCAAGGGCACGCCCACGCTGACCGACATCGTCGTGCTGGACCCGACGTCGAACCGCACCGAGGTGCTTCGCTGGGCAGCCGCAGCAGAGGCCGGCTCCGAGCATCCACTGGCCCGACCCATCCTCCAGAGCGCCCGCGAGGAGGGGGTGGCGCCCCACGGCATCCCCGGCGAGGTCATACCGGTTCCCGGCAAGGGCATCGTCTCCGACGTCGATGGCCGGCGCGTCCTGATCGGCAACGCGGCACTGCTGGAGCAGTACAGAGTCACCGAGGACATGGGCGCCGCCCGGCAGGCGAAGGATCTGGCCGCCCAGGGCAAAACGGCCATGATCGTGGCGGTCGAGAACCGGGTCATCGGACTCGTCGCCGTCGCTGACGAGATCCGCGACGATGCGGCGGAGATGGTCAGGCGCCTGCACGCCGCAGGGGTCAAGAAGGTCGTCATGCTCACCGGGGACACCCGGCTCGTGGCCGAGTCCATCGGAAGGGCCACCGGCATCGACGAGATCCACGCCAGCCTCCTACCCGAGGACAAACTGGACGCCGTCGCGAAGCTGCAGGCCGAGGGCCACACCGTCGCGATGGTCGGCGACGGCGTGAACGACGCCCCCGCCCTGGCCACCGCCGATATCGGTGTGGCGATGGGTGCGGCCGGCTCGGCAGTCGCCGTCGAGACCGCGGACATCGCCCTCATGGGCGACAACCTGCTGAAGCTGCCCGAGGCCATCAGCCTGGCCAAGCGCACCGTCGGTGTCATGAAGCAGAACATCGCGATCTCGCTGATCACGGTGGCGGCACTGCTGGTTGGCGTGTTCTTCGGCGGCGTCACGATGTCGATCGGCATGCTGGTGCACGAGGCCTCGGTCCTGATCGTGATCATCAACGCGATGCGACTGCTGCGCAACACCAAGGGCCTCACCGCAATGGCCAAGAGTGAGCGGACGCCCGCGCAGGCCGCCGCCACAGCCGACCGTGTTGACGCCTGAGCCGACCGCGGAGGGCGGGGGGACAATCCCGCCGCTGCCGGAGTCCCTCTCCCACACACCTTCCAAAAAGCTACGCACTCCAGAAGGAGTTTTCATGTCCAAGGTATTCGTCTTCAACAACTATGGTGGCCCCGAGCAGCAGGAACTGATCGACCTTCCCACCCGTGAGCCGGGCGCTGGTGAGATCGCCATCCAGGTCAAGGCGGCCGGTGTGAATCCTGTTGACTGGAAGATCCGCGAGGGTCTGCTCGGCAGGCACGAGGTGCCGCCGGTGCCCATGGGGCGGGAGGCCTCAGGTGTCGTGACCGCGGTGGGTGCCGGTGTGGAACAATTCGCCGTTGGCGACGAAGTCCTCGGCCTCGTGGCTCAGGGGGCCGGCGCTTTCGCCGAACACACCCTCCTGCGTGCGGACAGGACAGTTGCCAAGCCCGAGGAAGTCTCCTTCGAGGATGCGGCCACGATCGCCGTCTCCGGTACGGCCGCCTACGACGCCACCCACCAGATCGAACTTGAGCCGGGACAGACCCTTCTCGTCGTCGGCGCCGGTGGCGGGGTGGGCCGGATGGCCGTCCAGATCGGCAAGGTGCACAAATTCACGGTCCTGGGTGTCGCCAGTGCCGGCAAGCGGGAACTTGTCGAGTCTGCCGGCGCAACGTTCATCGAATCCGGAGACGGACTCGCCGAGCGCGCCAGGCAGGCTGCACCCGACGGCGTGGACCTGATCGTGGACCTGGCCGGCGGAGACGCGCTACGCGCCGTCGCTCCCGTGGCGAAGGATCCGTCGCTCATCCTGACGTTGGCTGACGGCGACACCGCACGTGAGGTTGGCGGAACGGTCGTGAAACGCACAGACGACAGCCTGGGCAAGATTACCGAAGTGATCAAGTACGGCCTCGTTGACCCCACGGTGACGTCTCGCCACAGTCTGGCTGACGCCGCGCTGGCGATCGCGGAGGTCGAAGGTGGCCACGCGGCCGGAAAGGTCGTCGTCGTGCCGTGATCCATGAAGCATGGGCAAGCAGGTACGTGTTTGGCGACGGACTTCAGCGGATGCCCAACCGTGGTGCCTCGATCGCAGGGCACGTGTCCATGACGACGTCCAGTCCCGCCTGAAGTGCGCGCTGGGCGGCGTCCTCGTCTACGACGCCGAGCTGCAACCACACAGCCTTCGCCCCCGTGGCGATCGCCTCGTCCACCACCGGCCCTGCGAGTTCGGACCTGACGAACACGTCAACGACGTCGATCGGGTGGGGAACCTCAGCAAGTGCGGCGTACCCGGGAGCTCCGTGCACGGATTCGGCCTTGGGATGCACCGCCACGATCTCCATGCCCAGATCCTGCAGGTAGCGGGCGATCCCGTAGGCGGTCCGTTCGGGATTCTCGGAGAGCCCCACCACAGCCCATTGCCCCGGCGTGCTCAGGAGTCGACGGATGACCGCAGGATCGTTTGTGTGGCTCATGGGGCCATGCAACCACGATTCATGCGCGGGCGTAGGGTGGTTTCATCCCCTGGCTACCTCTGTATCTCCGGGACCGCCTGGCGTCGCTCCGCAATCAGTACTTCCTTGCGATCAAGAGGCCATGAGACCACTCGCACTTCTGTCCATCATCGCTAGGGTTCCCCACACCGAGACAATGCCCGTCTCGACGGGTCATCAGACACGCAGTCCACCCTCGAGGAGAACCATGATGGAATCCACCGCCACGAAGATCCTGCTGGACTGCGATCCCGGCCACGACGATGCCGTGGCGATCATGCTCGCCCTCGGGAACCCGTCGATTGACCTGATCGGGGTGTCGACCGTTGCGGGCAACCAGACTCTGGAGAAGGTCACGCGCAACGCCCAGAGCGTGCTGAAGATGTGCCAGCGCGAGGATGTGCGGGTGCATCCCGGTGCAGACCGCCCGCTGGTGCGAGAGATCGAGATTGCCGAGGACATCCACGGCGACAGCGGCCTGGACGGCGTCGAGTTGCCCACCCCCTCGGTCCCCCCTCACGAGAAGGGCGGGGTCCAGTTCATCATCGATGAGGTCATGGGCGCAGAGCCGGGCACGATCACCGTGGTGGCCACCGGCCCCCTGACGAACGTGGCCCTGGCCGCCCGTCTGGAGCCGCGCATCATCCCCCGGGTCAAAGAGGTCGTGCTAATGGGCGGCGGCTACAACGAGGGCAACTGGACGGCCGTGGCGGAGTTCAACATCTGGGTGGACCCGGAAGCAGC
>CBDTVQ010000119.1:0-6351 GCA_965364045.1 uncultured Tessaracoccus sp.
GCACCACATCCTCGATCGTCCCCGCAACGCGCCCACCCGCACCGCACTTGGGGTTGCCGGAATTGTCGCCTTCTCACTGTTCATGGTGGGTGGTGGCAATGACATCATCGCCACGCGTTTCATGCTCAGCCTGACGGCCATCACACTGTTCCTCCGGGTCGCGATATTCGTCGGCCCCGTGGTCGCCTTCCTGATCACTCGTCGGGTCTGCATCAGCCTGCAGCGCCAGGACAGGGAGCGTGCGCTGCATGGCTCCGAGTCCGGTCTCATCAGCCGCGCGCCCGACGGTGGATACTCCGAGCCCCATCTGCCCATCAGCCGCGATGAGCAGTTCCTCCTGACGCAGCACCTTCAGCACTCACCGTTGGAGATCAGCCCCACCACCGATGCCAGCGGTGTGAAGGTCAAGCAGAAGGTTTCGCCATTGCGGGCACGACTTTCCCGCTGGTACCTTCGCCACGATGCCGTGAAGCCCACGGCCGAGCAGCTTGCTGCAGCGGCCGACCATGGGGCGGCCGAGGGTCACGAGATCGAAGCTGCCGAGGTCCGCAGCCTCGAGGAGTCCCCGAAGTACTGACGCCACTGCACCAATCGGAAATGATGGCCCGCCCCGTTGTCGGGGCGGGCCATCATTGTCTGCCCACTTCTGTGGTGCCAGAATGGCTGACGTGCGATTCCTGAATGACCAGCCCTCCCATGACCTGACCTACTCCGATGTGTTCATGGTTCCGAGCCGCTCGGATGTCACGTCGCGCCTCCACGTGGACCTGACGTCCACGGACGGCCTCCAGACGCCACTGCCACTGGTCGCCGCGAACATGACAGCCGTCTCCGGCAGGCGAATGGCCGAAACCATGGCCAGACGCGGCGGAATGGCGATCTTTCCGCAGGACATCCCCTCTGACGTTGTGGCGGAGGCAATAGCGAAGGTGAAGGCAGCCCACCCCGTCTTCGACACCGCGGTCACCGTCGCTCCAGAGACCACTCTTGGTGAAACCCTTGGCCTGATAGCCAAGCGCTCCCACGGCGCGGCCGTCGTACTCCAGGACGGTCGCGTCATGGGACTCGTGAACCCCGCCGCATGCGAGGGGATGGACCGCTTCGCCCAGGCAGCCGACGTCATGACCACCGACGTCGCCCGGGTGACGCCACAGGCAGTGCCTGAGGAGGTCTTCGACGCCCTGTCCGCACAGCATCAGCAGATCGCCGTCGCCGTGGATGCAGACGAGCGCCTCGTGGGGGTGATGAGCGCCAAGGGTGCCCTGCGTTCCGGTATCTATTCGCCGTCGCTGGATCACAACGGTCGCCTGCGCTCAGGCGTCGCCGTGGGGATCAACGGCGACATCTCAGGGAAGGTCCGTGCCGCCCTCATGGCGGGTGCCGACGTGCTGGTCATGGACACCGCACACGGCCATCAGGAGAAGATGATCTCGGCCCTGAAGCTCGCGGCTGACGCCCGGGATGCGTTCGAACAGCAGACGGGACGTCGAATTCACATCGTGGCAGGCAATGTGGTCACCGCCGACGGCGTGGCAGACCTCGTGGCAGCAGGCGCAGACATCCTCAAGATCGGAGTCGGCCCCGGTGCCATGTGCACCACCCGCATGCAGACGGGTGTCGGCCGGCCCCAGTTCTCCGCCGTGCTGGAATGCGCGGCGGCGGCAAGGGAACTGGGCACGGCCGTATGGGCCGATGGCGGCATTCGCTACCCCCGCGACGTCGCGCTCGCACTGGCCGCCGGGGCGGGCTCTGTGATGATCGGCTCCTGGTTTGCGGGCACCCACGAATCCACCGGCGATCAGTTGAGCGACCACCAGGGACGCGTTTACAAGGAGTCCTTCGGCATGGCCTCGGCCCGCGCCGTGCGGCACCGAACCCGCGATCAGTCCGCCTTTGAACGAGCCCGCGCCGGGATGTTCGAGGAGGGCATCTCCAGCTCCCGGATGTATCTCGACCCCCAGCGGCCTGGCGTGGAGGATCTGTTGGACTGGATCACCTCCGGGGTCCGCTCTTCGGCCACCTACGCCGGCGCCCGCACCCTGACCGAGTTTGCTGACCGCGCTGTCATCGGTGTCCAGTCCGGCTCCGGCTATGAGGAGGGCCGCCCGGTGGACCGGAGCTGGTGACCTGCCGCGGCACCTAATCTAGGCCCCGACAGCGATCAGAGGAGTTCCATGCTGGACGTGCAGAACCTGACACGACGTTTTGGTGATCTGGTGGCCGTCGACGACGTCTCCTTTCCCGTCAACCCGGGCAAGTTCACCGGGTTCGTCGGCGGCAACGGGGCAGGCAAGACCACAACCATGCGCATGATCATGGGCCTGCGCGCCCCCAACGCGGGTGAGGTGCTGTGGAACGGGCAACCGATCACCACAACTGACCGGGCCCAGTTCGGCTATATGCCCGAGGAGCGAGGCCTGTACCCCAAGCAGCCTGTGCTGGGGCAGCTGGTCTATCTCGGTGAACTGCACGGCATGCCAAAAGGCGAGGCGAGGGCGGCCGCGGAGGCGATGATGCGACGTTTCGGCTTGCAGGACCGGCTCCGCGACAAGCTGGAGACCCTGTCGCTGGGCAACCAGCAGCGCGTCCAGATCGCGGCGGCGGTCATGGCAGACCCCAAGTGCCTGATCCTCGACGAGCCGTTCAGCGGACTCGACCCCGATGCCGTTGACGAGATGTTCGAGGTGTTGAGCGAGTTCACCCGCCGCGGTGTGCCGGTGCTGTTCTCGTCGCACCAACTGGATTTGGTGGAGCGCCTCTGCGACGACATCATCATCCTGGCCAAGGGCCGTGTGGTGGCCAACGGCGCCGTCGCCGAGCTACGTCAGGCCGGCGTTGGGCACCACCAGTTGCGCACCCCCGAGGACCTGGGCTGGCTCAACGACCACCCCGGTGTCCAGGTGCTGGGCATCGACGGCGACACAGCACACCTGGCCTTCGACGGCCCCAACGCTGAGCAGGCCGTCCTGGCCGAGGCGATGCGCCGCGGCCGGGTGCGGGCCTTCGGCCCCTTGATCCGTCCCCTGAGCGAGATCTACCGAGAGGTCAGCCGATGAGCTACCCCGCACCCCGCAGGCCCTGGTGGATCGTCACCAAGCGGGAGATCATGGCGAAGCTGACCGACAAGACGTTCTGGATCTCCACCATCCTGGTGGTGGTGCTGCTGGTGGTGGGCTTCGGACTGAGCTTCCTGTTCAACAGCGGTGACCAGACACTGAAGGTCGTCGTTGTCGACGACGCCGGATTGCAGGTGGTGGAACTCGCTCGCCAGGATGGCGCCAACATCAGTGTGGAGACCGTCCCCGGCGACCAGCTGGCGCAGGCCGTTGAGGACGGCGACGCTGATGTGGCCATGTCCCAAACGTCTGACGGCTGGAGAATCGTCGTTGAGGGCATCGAGACGGACACCGGGGCGCTGCAGCGGGCCATCTCGTCCTGGACCCTGTCCAACAACGCGCTGGCGCTGGGCGTGGACCCTGGTGCCCTGCTGAAGGGTTCCACCGTGGACGTGGAGCTGGCTGGGGCGCAGGTGGAGGAGGACGCCATCGTCGCGCTGGTCGCCGGCCTGGTGTTCTCGGTCCTGTTCTTCATGTCGGCACTGACCTACGGCATCCAGATCGCCCAAAGCGTGGTCGAGGAGAAGGAGTCGCGGATCGTCGAGATCCTGGCGGCCGCCATCCCCACCCGCCACCTGCTGATCGGCAAGGTGCTGGGCAATACGATCATGGCGCTGGGGCAGTTGCTGGTGTTCATCTCGGTGGGCGTCGTCGGGATCCTGCTGACGCCATGGGGCGACCTGCTGCCCATGCTTGTCCCCAACATCGGCTGGTTCGTGCTGTTCTTCCTGGTGGGCTTCGCCGCCCTGAGTTGCCTGTGGGCGGCCGCCGGCGCCATGGCCACACGGATGCAGGACGTCAACAACACCTCCCTGCCGCTCACCATGATCCTGACGGGCGTGTACATGGCCGGGTTCTTCGCACGCGGAGTGGCCGCCCAAATTCTGGCATACGTCCCCATCGCCTCCAGCGTCGTGATGCCCCAGCGGCTGCTCGCCGGTGAAGCTGGCTGGGTGAATGCCGTCATCGCCCTGGCGGTGTGCGGGCTCTTCATGATGGTGGCCATCCGGCTTGGCGCGACCATCTATCGGCGGGGAATCCTCAAAACCTCGGGCATCCTGAAGCTCCGGGAGGCCTTCAGCCGGACGGGCTGATCCCCAACCGCTCCTCGAGGACGCTCCGTTCGTCCTGCCAGGTCAGCGTGATGCCTCCGAGGGCGGTGGGCTGGCCATTCGTCAGTCCCTCAGTGAGCTTTGTTCCGTCCGGGGCGACGACACTGGCCTGCACCGGTGCACGACCACGTTTACCGGTGACGTACCCACGAAGCCCCAAGGGATTCTCAGGCAAGGGCACTCGGCGCCCTGACAGTGCGATCACGTGACGGAACCCAGCTCCAACGATGCTCAGGGATCCGCGCAGCCGGGGCCGGGACGCGGCCAGCAGGAGCGCCGCAGCCCCAACCAAAACCACCACACCGCCAAGTGCGATCCACAGCGCGGGGGGCATCGACTGTGCCGGGCTTGCACCCTTGTCCTGGGATTGCTCCTCCACCGCGGGCAATGCGTCAGCTGGCTGCTGCTGTGTCGCCGACGCAGCCGGCTCTGAAGCCTCCACGCTCAGCGGCGTGTCGGCCAGTGTGGGCAGCGCGAACTCCATCTCGTCCAATGTCGTCTGCCACGGGGACGTGACCGTTCCCAGCAGAGTCGCTTCTCCAGTGAACCCTTCGCCGAGCTTCAGTGGGAGCGTCACCGACTCCCCTGGCTTCAGGCCGAGTGCTTCACCCCCGGAGACGCTGCCCGCGCCATCCGACAGCGTCAGTTCCGTCAACTGCACGGGCACGTGTGTCAGGGGAGAGCTGATGGTGACCGAATCGTCCTGCCAGGACACACCGAGTTGCGTGCCCGAATCCGGGACCAGTGCTCCCTGGACGCGGTGCTCGAGGAGTTCAAGAGCCAGACCAGAGAGGTAGTCCACGAGTTGCACCTCGTCGACGAGTTCCGCGTCGGGGAACACCAACTGCATGGCGGCGGCGTCAGTCACCTGCACCAGGCCGAGGGCGAAGGCTGCAGTATCCCCCTTGAGCGCTGCGGCACGACCGGCCAGAGCTGCCCATCCCGGCGAGTCCATGGTCTTGTACAGCGAATCCGGTTCTGTGGTGATCTCTCCATCCGTCATGAGCACCACGGCGGCCAGGTCGCGGGCGCCAGGCCGTTCCAGCACGTCGAGAGCCATCCCCAATCCGAGGCCAATGTCTGTTCGCTGGCCATCGGGCACCGCTGGCAGGGCCGCAACAAGCTCGGCTGCCTCGATGGGGTATTCGCCCTGCCAAGCCTCCTCCGTGAATTCGTCGAATGTCACGACTGTCAGCCGGTCACCGGGGCCAATGGTGCTGGCAAGAGCGGCCAAGGCCTCCACCGATTGCGCCCAGGCACCATTGCCTTCCATGGAGCCCGATGTGTCAAGAACCACAATGTAGTCAGCGGCTTCCGGCTCGACACCAATAGCCGTAGCAATATCGGTGACCTGATCCGCATGTGCGGGAGTCACAGAACTCAAAAGAATGGCTGATAAAAATATTCCGATTGTCAACCGGCCCAGAATGCGCATTTCGTGATCTCTCCTTGACGGCCGCTCGTCGCCATAGTAGCTTCCCCAAAGGCGACACAGTCGTTTCCTCGGGAGTAAGCCGATCAACCGGCGGTGACTCGAAGATACCATCGTTTACCCATCGCACAGAGAAGGATCATGCTCGCACTGCAGGCCGTCGCAGGCCTTTTCATCCGTTGTTCACGGTTCGAGGACCATTCCAGGGGAGCGACGGCCCTCGAGTACGGCTTGATGGTCGCCCTCATTGCGGCCGTCATCTTCGCAACTGTCGTGGCCTTCGGCAGCGGTGTTGGAGATCTATTCAATGGCAGCCTCGAGAAGATTGTTGCAGCCATCCACTGAGCTGACTTCGTCCACCGCACGCGGTCACCGCCGCCGTTCTGTGCGGATGCCAAGACATGTGCTGACTACCGTCTCCTTCACGGCAAGGTCCGGACTCTTTCTGCAACACCCTGCTTACTCGACACTGGCTGAACGCGGGCACCACGCCCGGGCTCCGACGGTGTTCGCCGATTGGCACCGCCAGCATTGACTCCGCGGGCAAGGCAGAAACAGCAGGCCAATACCACCCTCCAATGGCTTCCGACAACGCTTTTTGATCACGCCCCCTCCTCGAAGGGCACAGCGAAGCCCTCACCGGTAGCCAGTTGCCATCGTTGCTCATCAAGCCCAGGACACGGCAAGGCCT
>CBDTVQ010000120.1:0-6335 GCA_965364045.1 uncultured Tessaracoccus sp.
CTCCTGATCAACGCCCGGCAGGAAGCCGGGGACGTCCACGAAGGTCAGAACGGGAATGTTGAAGGCATCGCAGGTGCGCACGAAACGTGCCGCCTTCTCCGAGGCGTCGATGTCTAGGCAGCCGGCCAGCACCAGGGGCTGGTTGGCGACGATGCCAATCGATCGGCCCTCGATGCGGCCGTAGCCGGTGATGACGTTGCCCGCAAAGAGCTCTGACACCTCAAAGAACTCATCGTCGTCCAGCACGTTGCGAATGATCTCGCGCATGTCATAGGGCTGGTTTGCGGAATCCGGGATGAGGGCGTCGAGGAATCGGTCGTGGTCGGTGATGGTGAGGTCCACCTCGTCCTCGTCGTAGACGGGCGGGTCCTCCAGATTGTTCTGCGGCAGGTACGTCAACAGGTCACGCACATATTCCAGCGCGTCGGACTCGTCTGCGGCGAGGTAGTGGGAGTTGCCGGACTTGGTGCTGTGCGTGCGTCCACCGCCCAGCTCCTCCATGGTGACGTCCTCACCGGTAACGGTTTTGATGACCTCCGGGCCGGTGATGAACATCTGCGACGTCTTGTCCACCATGATCACAAAATCGGTCAGTGCGGGGGAGTACACGTGGCCGCCAGCAGCGGCACCCATGACCAGCGAGATCTGTGGAATGACACCGGAGGCACGGGTGTTGCGGCGGAAAATCTCGCCGTACAACGCGAGCGACACCACACCCTCCTGAATGCGTGCGCCACCACCCTCGTTGATACCGATCAGCGGCACGCCCGTCTTCATGGCGAAATCGATGATCTTCACGATCTTCTCGCCGTAGACCTCTCCGAGTGCGCCTCCGAAGACGGTGACGTCCTGACTGAACACGCAGACGGGGCGCCCGTGGATGGCTCCGGTTCCGGTGACCACGCCGTCGCCGTAGGGGCGCTTGGCCTGCATGCCGAAGCTTGTGGAGCGGTGGCGGGCGAACTCATCGAACTCTGCGAAGGAGCCGTCGTCCAGCAGTGCGAAGACGCGCTCGCGAGCCGTCATCTTGCCCTTGGCGTGCTGCTTCTCCACCGCCTCGGCGGATCCGGCATGGACGGCTTCTTCGATGCGGCGGCCGAGATCGGCGAGTTTCCCGGCGGTGGTGTGGATGTCGATCTCCATGGCCGTCACCCTAGCGCCCGCCGGGGCTTCCCTCAGCTGCTGCCGCCAACACCATTGGGCCCGTCGCCAGTAGCCTGTGGATCGTGAACGATTCCCTCCCCGATCCTGACGCTGTTCGTTCGCTGCTGCGGGACAACTCCCTGTGGACCTCCATTGACGTCGTCGCCTCGACGGGGTCCACCAATGCGGACATGGCCGCACGGGCTCGTGCCGGAGCGCCGGCGGGGCAGGTGCTGGTGGCGGGGGAACAGACTGCCGGGCGCGGACGTCTCGACCGCTCGTGGGTGAGTCCTCCCGGTTCGTCGGTCTCCATCTCGGTACTGCTGCAACCGCTGCCGGACTTTCCACGCTGGGGCTGGCTCTCGCTGCTGACGGGCATGGCGATGGCATCCGCCCTCACCGAGATCGCGCCCGATCCGTCGCTGGTCCAGCTCAAATGGCCAAACGATGTCCTCATCGACGGTGGCAAGGTCTGCGGCATCCTCTCAGAGCGCGTCGAGCACCCCACCGGCGCCCGCGCAGTGGTGGGTGTTGGGTTGAACCTGAAGCTGCGCCCGGAAGATCTGCCAGTGCCCACCGCCACGTCGTTGTCCTTGAAGGGGCTCCCCGTGGACAGGGATCAGATCGTTGCAGGATTCCTGGCGCACATGGAGCAGTACTACACCCGCTGGCAGAACTCCGGATCGCTGGCGCAGGAGTACCGCGAACGCTGCAGTTCCGTGGGGGCAGAGCTGACGATCACCGTGGCGCCGGACGTGGTGGTGCGGGGGCGCGGACATGGGGTTGATGAGTTCGGACGACTCCAGGTGTCGACGGCCTCAGGCCTGCAGACCTTCGCCGTCGGCGACGTTGTCCACGCACGCATGCACTGAGCCTCCTGCACGACTCGGAGCAGCTCATTCACCTCATGGCGTGCGAGACTTCTGGCCATGGGAATCAGCAGGAAGACACTGGGGGAGGGCGAACAGGTCATCCTCCACATGCACACGCACGGCAAGGCCCTGATCTGGCCCGTCGTGGCGATGGTGCTGCTGGGAGCTGCCCTGGGTGTGGGCATTGCCGTCCTGCCGGCCAGCACCCAACCATGGGGGCTGTGGGCCGCTGTGGGGCTGTTCGTGATTCTGGTGCTCTGGCTGGTGCTGTTTCCGTTCCTGCGGTGGCTGACGACCACCTACTCCGTGACGGATCGACGGATCATCACGCGTCGCGGAATCCTCAACAAGACCGGCCATGACCTGCCGCTGCGTCGCATCAACAACGTCAACTACCACCGCAGTCTCACCGATCGCATGCTCGGATGCGGCACCCTCGTACTGGAGACTGCAGCCGGCCAGCCGTTGGCGCTGCACGATCTGCCACGCGTGGAGCGTGTCCACGTCACCATCAACAACCTGCTCTTCCAGCGCGACGACGGCCGCATGGACGACGGGTGGTCAGAGAATGAGGACTACTAGGCTGACGAACCGCCGTTGAGTCGGCACCGGGCAAGGTCAGGAAGCATTGAGCTTCCGGACCACGAACTGGTTGAGACTGAGATGTTCCTGTGCGGCTTCCATGGCGAGCCGACGATGAAGGTGCTCAGGAGAGCGTCTCGTGTTGAGGGTCGAGCACCCGAGGACGAGCGTGGAGGTTCAGAAGCTACGCTGAGCGATGTGGATCGTCGTTACAGAGTCGGAATCGTCGGGGGTGGGCAACTAGCCCGCATGATGCATCAGGCGGGCATCGGTCTTGGCATCGATGTGCATCTCCTGTCGGAGGCAGCCGACGCCTCCGCAGCCCAGGTCATCGCCAACACCACTGTGGGGGATCACTCCCGGCTGGACGTGCTGAAAAGTTTCGCCGGGGAAGTCGACGTCCTCACCTTCGATCACGAGCACGTCCCCACGAAGTATCTCCGGCAGCTCACCGACGCCGTCGAGGTGCGTCCCGGACCAGACGCCCTGTCCCACGCGCAGGACAAGGCGCTGATGCGTGAGCGGCTGTCGGCCATGGGCATTCCGTGCCCCCAATTCGCTGTCTGCCGGACACCCGAGGAACTGGCTTCCTTCGGCGAGGAGCTTGGCTGGCCCATCATCGCCAAGACCTCCCGTGGTGGTTACGACGGCAAGGGCGTCTGGAAGCTGGACGGACCAGGACAAACCAACGAGCCCTTCGACGCCAAACCGGACACCTCCGCCGGTGAGGAAGTGGTCATCGTGGCCGAGGAGTTCATCGACTTCACGCGCGAGCTCTCCGCCATCGTTGTGCGCAGCCCATCCGGACAGGCCGTGGCCTATCCCATCAGCGAGACCACCCAGACCGACGGCGTGTGCGTGGAAACCATCACACCCGCCCCGGGGTTGGGTGGCCAGGAGGCCGCAGACCTGCAGGCAATGGCATTGCGCATCGCTGGTGAGTTGGAGGTGGTGGGAGTGCTGGCCGTGGAGCTGATGGCCGCTGCCGACGGCCGCGTCGTGGTCAATGAACTGGCCATGCGCCCCCACAACACCGGCCACTGGAGCATCGACGGCGCACTCACCAGCCAGTTCGAGAACCACCTCCGCGCCGTGCTTGATCTTCCCCTGGGTGCCCCGGATCTTCGCGCACCCCACGTGGTCATGACCAACGTGCTCGGAGGTACTGAGCCGGACCTGACCGGCGCGCTGCTGCACGTTTTCGCCCGCGACCGTGCCATTCGCGTGCACTTGTACGGCAAGGACGTGCGTGCCGGGCGGAAGGTGGGCCACGTCACGGCCTGCGACAATGATCTGGAGGTGGCACTGCGTCGCGCCCGACATGCCGCCCGCTACCTGATGGGGGACCCCAATGCCTGATCCGCTGGTGACGATCGTGATGGGATCCGATTCCGACTGGCCCGTCATGGAGGCTGCTGCGCAGGCGCTCTCCGAATTCGACGTGCCGTTTGAGGCCGACGTCGTCTCCGCGCACCGCATGCCGCAGGAGATGGTGGACTTCGGTCAGGCGGCCCACGGGCGTGGCATCAAGGTCATCATTGCCGGCGCGGGGGGAGCTGCCCACCTGCCGGGCATGCTCGCCGCCCTCACACCGCTGCCCGTCATCGGTGTACCCGTCGCGCTGAAGAAGCTTGACGGTCTGGATTCGTTGCTCTCCATCGTGCAGATGCCAGCGGGGGTCCCGGTGGCCACCGTCGCGATCGACAATGCCCGCAATGCGGGGCTGCTGGCCGTGCGCATCCTTGCAGCATCCGATGAGGCCATGCAGGCGAAGATGCTGGCGTTCCAGGAGTCCCTCCGGGACGCCGCCCACGCCAAGGGCGCTGTGGTGCGCCAAGCAGCTGTCGGTTCTCGCGGATCGGGCTTGTAGCCGATCCTGAATCCAATCGGCGGCTCAGCCCTGGAACTTCTCCAACGTCTCGACGTCGCCCGTCGCCATCGCCTCGAAGAGTTCCTGGCTTGCGCTCTCATCCCACAGCACCGCTGAGCCGACGCTGCTGTTGTAGTCCGCATCGGCCACGGGAACGGTCAGGCTGAGGCCTGCCCCGGTCGCGGTCTGGAACAGTCCGGATCCGATGGAGGCCAGCGCTGCCAAGCCGGTGTCGTCCCCGCGACCAACTGAGCGTGCGGTGGCCATGTTGAGCTTCCAGTACGTCACGGGATTGAGGATGCTGAGAGGGCTCACCGCCTTCTTCATGACCGTGGCGATGACCTCTCGCTGGCGCTCGATGCGGCCGAGGTCGCCGCGGACGTCCGACTTGCGGGCCCTGACATAGCCAAGGGCGGTAACGCCGTCGACGGTCTGGCATCCGGCGGGGATGTCGATGTGTGCATCCTTGTCCTGCATTGCTGATTCCGGGCACACCTCGATGCCGCCCACGGCATCGACGACGTCCACGAGGCCGATGAAGCCGATCTCCAGGTACCCGTCAACCCGCACGCCAGTGCTCTGCTCAACCGTCTCCACGAGCAACGGTGCACCACCGAGGGCGTAGGCAGCGTTCAGTTTGTTCTTGCCATGTCCGGGAACCGACACCAGGGAATCACGGGGGAGGGAAACCAGGGCCGAGCTGCCGGTGGGGGGTACGTAGAGCAACAGCATCGTGTCGGTGCGTCGGCCCTCTGTGCTGCCGGTTCCGAGCCGGGATCTTTCCTCGGCGGTCATGTCTTCCCGGGCATCGGAGCCGACGAGCAGGATGGTGCGGCCGGGCTGGTCTGCCGGACGTTCACCTGCGGGCGTCGTCTCAACGACTGTGCCGCGCAACAGCGCGAAGGCCGGCGTGCCCACCATGAAGAGAACCCAGGCGAGCACCAGGAGCAGGAACGTCCTACGGACCGGGTGCTTCTTGCGTCGCCGACGGGAGGCGGCGGGACGTGCATTGTTGCCCGCAGGAGGTTGGGGCGGTTGCCACGACTGGGGCGGCGGGGGTGGCGGTTGCGCGCGTCGACGTTGTGGGGCGGGCTTGGCCTGCAGGGACGCCAGTTCATCCGCAGACAGCACTCGGGTCTGCTCGGCGGGATCCTCTTCGCTCCGGTAGAGCCAGTCCATGTTCTCGTCGCGGCGTCCGTTTGACATGTGCCTCCTCAGGTCAGCCGGTCAAGAGTACCTGTGGTCTGTGATTATTCCTCTTTTGTGGTGCAGCGACGGAAAGAAAATGTCCTGCGAATCACACACATGTCGGCGCGCCGAATCCGCCGCGACTATTTCGGGAGGCACTCTGTTCGGAAGCCCAACCCCGGGAGTTTTCTGCCATGCATGCCGATCGCACGATGAACCGTCGACTTCGGGCCCGTCGCGCCCTGGCCCTCGTGGCGATGTCTGCCGTGGTTCCCGGCTCAGCCCAGCACGTCTCCGGCAACCGTGCGGTGGGCGGAGTCGCCATGAAGCTCTGGGCGACAGCCTGGGGCCTGGCGCTGCTGTCAGTGGCCGGTCTGCTGCTTGTGCGAGGGCCATTCCTCGCTGTGCTCCTCACCCCGGGCGTGACCACGGTCCTGCGGATTGCAGCCTGGATCCTCTTCGCGGGTTGGACGCTGCTGTTGCTGGACGCCTGGAGGCTCGCTCGTCCCACCCGGCTGGCGCGCCCAGCACGTCTGGCGCTCACCCTGTCCTGCGTGGCGTTGGTATCCATCGTCGGGTTCAGCACCAACATCGCGGCGAGCGCCCTCACAGCAGCCAACAACTTTTCGACGGTCCTCGGGGGCGGCGGGGACAGCGAACGGAAGGCCGGCCGCTACAAC
>CBDTVQ010000121.1:0-6318 GCA_965364045.1 uncultured Tessaracoccus sp.
AGAGGGCGTAGTACAGCTCGAACTCGTGGGGGTGGGGACGGGACTGAATGGCCAGGATCTCGGCGCGCTTGAGCTCGATCCAGGTCTCAATGAGGTCCGGGGTGAACACGTCACCGGCGAACAGGAAGTCCTGATCGGCTTCCAGCGCGTCCAACACCTTGTCCAGGGTCGTCGGAACCGTTTCGACCTCCGCATGCTCCTCGGGCGGCAGCTCGTACAGATCCTTGTCGATCGGGTCCGGCGGCTCGATCCGGTTCTGGATGCCATCAAGTCCGGCCAGCAGCATGGCCGCAAAGGCGAGGTACGGGTTGCTGGAGGGGTCAGGGCAGCGAAACTCGATGCGCTTGGCCTTCGGGTTGGCCCCCGTGATGGGAATGCGGATGCAGGCGGAGCGGTTGCGCTGCGAATACACGAGGTTCACTGGCGCCTCGAAACCGGGCACCAGACGGTGGTAGGAGTTCACCGAGGGATTCGTGAAGGCCAACAGCGCAGGTGCGTGCTTGAGGATGCCGCCGATGTAGTGGCGAGCCATGTCGGAGAGACCCGCGTAGCCGCTCTCGTCGTAGAACAGAGGCTTGCCGTCGTCCCAGATGGACATGTGGCAGTGCATGCCGGAGCCGTTGTCGCCGAAGATGGGCTTGGGCATGAAGGTTGCGGTCTTGCCGGCTTTCCACGCGGTGTTCTTGACGAGGTACTTGAACTTCATGACATCGTCCGCCGAGCGGAGCATCGTGTCGAAGCGCCAGTTGATCTCGGCCTGACCGGCGGTGCCCACCTCGTGGTGTGCGCGCTCGACGAGGAGCCCGGCGTTCTCCATGTGGCGGACGATGTCGTCGCGCAGGTCACCGAAGTGGTCGACGGGGGCGACGGGAAAGTAGCCGCCCTTGAAGCGGGGCTTGTAGCCACGGTTGCCACCGTCCTCGACGCGGCCACTGTTCCAGGCACCGGCCACGGAGTCGATGTGGTAGTACGAGCTGTTCGCCGTCGAGTCGAAGCGGATGTCGTCAAAGACGTAGAACTCGGCCTCGGAGGCGAAGAAGGCAGTGTCGCCGATTCCGGTTGACGCCAGGTACGCCTCGGCCTTGCGCACGATGTTGCGGGGGTCCCGGGAATACGGTTCCTTTGTCAGCGGGTCATGCACGAAGAAGTTGATGTTCAGGGTCTTGGACTTGCGGAACGGGTCGAGGTACGCGCTCGTCGGATCCGGCAGGAGGGACATGTCGGACTCATGGATCTTCTGGAAACCAGTGATCGACGAGCCGTCGAAGGACAGCCCTTCGGTGAAGACCTCGGGCCCGAACGACGACACTGGCACGGTGAAGTGCTGCATGACGCCGGGAAGGTCGCAGAAGCGGACATCGATGGTTTCGATGCCCTCATCACGCACGTAGTTGAGTAATTCATCTGCGTCCTTGAACATGTATTTCCTCCAGTTGTGGCTTCTCTGAGCTTGTCGATGACAACGCTACCGGCTCCACATTGCCCGGTGGTTCCGCAACCGTTACAGATGCGTTACGCGGAAGGGGGTTAACCTTGGGTCCCGTGAGCGAAGCGTTGATGTACCCCGGACAAAGCCTAGGACTTCCTGCGGCCGGCCGGGGCTCCTTGGCTGGTTGGTGGCCGAGGATCAGTGCGATGGTCGGCGACTGGGCGGCCAGCATGGTGCTTGCGGTGGCCATCTTCGGACTGGAGCTTCCCGGGTGGCGTGCTGCAATGGTGCTGGTCTTCTACTTCGTCGGCGCCAGCGCCCTCACCGTTGTGACGGGGGGCTCCTTGGGCCAGCTGATCGTGGGCATTGGCATCATCCGTGTGGATGGAGGGCCACTGGGAATCTGGCGCCCCGTCGTGCGCACGGCCCTGAAGTGTTTGGTGATACCGCACGTTGTGGTGGGTGCCGAGCGCCGTCCTCTGACGGATCTCATGCTCGGCACCGTCGTGGTCACCCGCCGCTGACGTTCACCCGGATCCGGCCGTGCGCCTCGCCCGCCAACAGCTGCTCCGACGCAGCGATCGCACCCTCCAGCGGAACCTCTTGCGTGAGTGAGTCCAGCTTGTCGAGATCAAGGTCGCGGGCCAGCAGGGCCCAGGCCTCCCGGCGTGCTTCCAGGGACGCCCACACCGAATCAATGCCGGCCAGTGTCACGCCGCGCAGGATGAACGGCATCACAGTGGTGGGCAGATCCGCAGAACCCGCGAGACCGCATGATGTCACGGTGCCTCCGGGGTTCGTCGCAGCCAGGGCGTTGGCCAGGACGTGGCCGCCCACGGCATCCACCACGCCGGCCCACCGGGCGGACTGCAGGGGCTTGCCCTTTTCCATGAGATCGCGGCGATCCACGAGGCTTGTGGCTCCCAGGCTGCGCAAGTACTCGCCGTGCTCGTCGGCGCGGCCGGTGAGGGCGGCAACCTCGAACCCGGCCCGGGCCAGTAGGAGGATGGCGATGGAACCCACGCCTCCGGTTGCTCCGGTCACGAGCACTGGGCCATCGTCGGGAACGACGCCTTCTCGTCCAAGCCGAGCAACAGCCAGAGCCGCGGTGTAGCCGGCGGTTCCAAGAGCTGCAGCGCGAGCTGGAGTGATGCCCTTCGGCAGCGCGATGGCCATTGCCGGGTCGACGTGGGCACGGGTGGTCAGGCCTCCATGTCGGGTTTCGGATTGACCTGCGCCGTTGAGGACTATCCAATCGCCGGGGGAGAAGCGATCGTCCTCGGAGGAGACCACGGTGCCCACGAGGTCGATGCCGGCCACCAGCGGCGTCGTCTTCACCACGCCGGGAAGACCGGTGAGCGCGAGCGCATCCTTGTAGTTGATGCCCGAATAGGCGACGTCGACAACGGTGGTGCCCGCACCGAGGAAGGACTCATCAACCGTCTCAAACCTCGCGACCCTCTTCGGTCGGCCGTCGGATGGAACTTCATGGACCACAATTGCCTGGATCATTCTTGGAGCCTAGTCGCGATCCCGTGTCAGTGGTTCCGGCCGGGTTGCAGGCCGCCCCGTGAACGGCTCCCGGGGTGTGCAGTTTTGGACCATCGGAGAACCCATCTGGCCCCGCAGTGTCACGGACCATGAGCCAAGCCCTGTTGACAGATGATGTTTCGATATCTCTGTGGAGAATCCTCAGGGCGATTAGTGTCGAAAGGGGCCCGGATGTATCAACGACGCGTTCCATCGCCTCCTGACGTCTGAGGAACCGTCAAGGGAGGACTGCCGTGAAGAGTGCATCAGAGCCGGGGAGCAACCCCGTCCCACAGTTGGACCCGGATGTCGCTGCGGCATGGGAAGTAGGTGTCTGGAGCCCCGGGGTGGGCCGAGCCACCACCTACGTCATGGATTCGCTGCTTGTGACGGCCGAGCCTGAAGATCTGCCCGCCCTGCTGGAGAAGATCTCCGCCGTGGCCAGGGAACGGGGTGTGGGCATCGAGCCGATGGAACTGGGAGTCACCGCCAAAAAGGTGGAAATACCGGTGCGGCTCAACCCCGTCACGAGTGTCGTGAAACTGTTCCCCAGCGACGAGGCGGTTGATGCGCCGGAGCTGTTGACCCTTCTACTGGAGGAAGGCGTGGCCGGTGTGTCGCTCAACCACTTCATGGTTGCTGCCCCCTACTACGCGGGGGTTCCGTACTACGCGGGCGTTCCGTACTACGCGGGGGTTCCGTACTACGCCGGAGTCCCGTACTACGCGGGGGTGGGCGCCCCCGCCACAAGCTATGGCATCCCGGGCAGCGGCGGCCGCAGTCCCGTCGCCCTGGTGATGCCTGATCCGGCCCTGAACGCACGCCCCGTGGAACGGGCGCCGGTTGTGGTGGTGCTGGATACCGGCTTGGAGGACCACCCCTGGTTCGCGGATCCGGCAACGGCAACCTCCGAGGTGTTCGTGAACGGACACCTGCTGGGACGCCATGGAACGGTCCCGGGCTCACACACGCCAGAGCCTCCCCGAAACCCCCTGGACGGCCGACTGCTTCCCTACGCAGGGCACGGGACGTTCATCGCAGGTCTCGTTCGCCAACTCTGTCCGGAAGCCCGCATCCTGGGCATCCCTGTGATGACCGACGACGGCGTGGTGTCCGAATCCTGCCTGATCGCGACCCTGCAATCACTGCGCACCCGGCAACTGGAGGCGTTGGCCAACGGGGACGCGGAGTCACTCATCGACGTGTTGAACCTGTCGCTCGGCTACTACCACGAGGTGCCGGAGGACGCGTTGGCCGACGGCCCCCTCAGGCTCCTGATGGAGGATCTGGGCCGGCTCGGAGTGCTGGTGGTGGCCGCCGCGGGCAACAATGCAACCACCGCACCGATGTTCCCGGCAGCCTTCGCCTCTGAGCCACTTGAGGAGGGACGACTGCCCCTCATCAGCGTTGCCGCACAGAATCCGGACGGGACCGTCGCCTACTTCAGCAACGCGGGAGATTGGGTCAGCTGTCATCGCAGCGGAGCCGCCGTTGTCAGCACGATGCCCACCCGCCTGGGTGGAGAGCGGCAGATGATGGCCGCCATGGAGTTCGAGGGCCATCGTCGCGGCACCCTTGACCCGGACAGGTTCTCCGGAGGATTCGGGGTGTGGAGTGGCACGTCCTTCGCTGCTCCTGTGCTCGCCGGGGAACTGGCAGGCCATCTCGTGGGTATGGACGCCTCGCCGCGGCTCGCCGCAGCTCTGGATCGTTCCTGGAAGGCAGTGTCCGAAGAACTGCGATGGAAGCGGCCATGACGGAGACCACCAGCCTCGTGGAGGAAGCCGCACTGCTGTTCCAGAGGTTTCGCGATGGGCATCCCGACCGGATGGATCCGCTGGTGCGGCTCATGACCCCCACCCTGTGGCACATGGCCAGAGCCTGCGGGCTGCAGCAGGGGGATGCGGAGGACGTCGTGCAGGCAGTGTGGATGTCACTGGTCACAAAGGCTGACACGGTGCGCGACCCACAATCCATCGTCGCGTGGTTGGGAACCAGCGTGCGCAGGGAGGCGTGGCGGGTGAGTCGGGATCGTCGTCGAGCCGTACCGAGGGAGGACTTCGGCGACCACGCTGATCCCACACCCGGACCCGCCGAAGAGGTCCTCGCCTCAGAGACCCAGAGCGCACTCTGGCGGCACTTCTCGGCATTGACGCCACGTTGTCAGGCGCTGCTGAGGGTGATCAGCCGGGGCGGACCACCTGACTATGCAGTACTCGCCGAAGCATGGGGCATGCCGTTGGGTTCCATCGGCCCCACGCGCGGGCGCTGCCTCACCGCATTGCGCAAGGCACTGCTCGCAGACCCCGGTTGGAGTGCATCATGAGCGAGCAGGGCAACCACCGCATGGACCACGTCGACGACGACGTCCTCTCCCAACTCTGCTCCTTGTTCGATACCCTCGACCCTCCGCGGGAAGACCTTGCGAATGACATGTTGATGGCGCTGTCCATGGCCGTGCTTGACGCGGAACTGGCCACGCTGGCGGATGAGTCGGCACTGAGTCTGCGGGCGAACTCCGCCACACCCACGGACACCGTGACGTTCACCAGTTCTGCGCTGCAACTCATGGTGTCAGCAACGCCGGAGGGTGCAGACCTCCGGGTGGATGGATGGATCACGGGTGGCGGGCTGGAGGTGGAACTGATTGCCGGCTCCACGTCTCACACTGCGACTTCGGACGTACATGGCCGGCTTCTGTGGACCGGGATTCCGGGCGGCCCCATGCGGTTCCTCATGCATCCCCGTGATGAGGATGCACGCCCCGTCCTGACTCCGGTGATTGAGCTGTGAGCGGTGTCCGACACCCCCGCGGAAGCCCTCGACGAGTCGTACCAGAAGGCACGCACCGCCATTGCCCAGTACCGGCTCCCAGATGCACGGCTCCATCTGCAGGAGGCCAGACGGCTGCTGGGGGCTCTGCCGCGTCAGGATCGATTCGAGCCGGCTCTCCGGATACGGCTCACTGAGTCCTGGCTGGTCTGTGACGATCGGGGGCTCGAGGCCGCACTGGAGCAGGTGTCCAGGGCGCGCCAAGAAGCAGAGCAGGCCGGACGCGACGACCTGCGTGGCCTCGCCCACATCCAGGCCGGAGTGCTCAATGCGCGAGCGGGACGCGTCGAGGAAGCCCTGCAACAGCTGAGGGCCGCCGTCGCGCTCTCGGGCGACCTCCCCATTGAGGATCAGGTCCGCCTGCTCATCAACAAGGGTGCCATTGGTTCCCAGGTGGGCGAACTGAGAGAGGCCGCCCAGGACCTGCAGACCGCAGCTTCCATGGCGGGTGACACCCCGGAGTATGCGTTCATGGCGACGCACAATCTAGGTTTCGTTGAGTACCTGAGGGGAGACCTCCCGTCGGC
>CBDTVQ010000122.1:0-6242 GCA_965364045.1 uncultured Tessaracoccus sp.
GGCCCGCCGCACGCGCCGGTTGAGGTCCTCGACGAGTTGCTCGAACAGGTCAAGTTTGGTCTCGAAATAGAGATAGAACGTGCCCTGGCCGATTCCCGCATGCTCGGTGATGCGTGACACGGAGGCCTCGCTGTAGCCGTTGCGCGCGAAAACCACCTCGGCGGCGCTGAGGATGCGCGCCCGCGTCTCTCGCCCCTTGGCGGTGCGCGGTGCGTGACTCATTGGGAAGTCCCTGACGTCTCGCACTCATTGACCCAGGACTTCAGCAGATGACGCCGCAGCACTTTGCTGCTGGCGGAACGGGGGATTGCCGCTACGAACCGGAACTGGGATGGCACCTTGTAGCGGGCGAGACTCCGCGATGCATGGGCGCGCAGGTCCTCGTCGTCCGTGGTGGCGCCACGACGCACGACGATCCAGGCCACCCCCACTTCACCCCAGCGTTGGTCCGCGACACCGACGACCGCCACGTCGGCCACGGCTGGATGCTGCGCCAGGACGCTCTCAACTTCGGCGGGAGCAATGCTCTCGCCGCCCGAGATGAAGATGTCCCCGAGCCGGTCCACGATCGTGTAGAAACCTTCTGCGTCCCTGTCCACCATGTCGCCGGTGTGCAACCACCCGCCGCGTAGAGCGAGGCGGGATGCCTCGGGGTCCCGGAAGTAGCCGGCGAAAACTCCGGGCCCTCTCACGAGTAGCTCGCCGCGCGCGGCACCGTCGAGGAGCTCGCCCGTGACCGGATCCGCGAGAGCGACGTCGACGTGTGGGTACGGCTTCCCGGCCGAGCCCAGCCGTCGGCGGGCGTCCTCATTGGCGAGGCACAGAACGTTGGGGGAGGCCTCCGTGAGGCCGTAGCCCTGCGTGAGCGCGACACCTCGGGCGTGCCAGGCGCGCAACAGCGGCGCGGGCATGGGGGCACCGCCCACGATCGCGTGGCGCAGCGTGGAAAGATCCGCCTGCTCGAAGTCTGGATGCTGGGAGAGGAAGAGGTAGTTGGTGGGCACACCCATCATGGTGGTGATGCCCCGCTCAGCGATGAGGTGCAGCACCCGCGCCGGATCGAAGGTGCGCTCCAGGACGACGGTGGCCCCCTGCCACCACGCCAGAAGGGGCTGGATGTTCCAGCCACCCACGTGATACTCCGGCATCATCGCCAGCACCACGTCATGCGAGGTGATCTCGGCAATCCGGGAGAGGGACACGTTGGTCCAGAAACAGTTGGCGTGGGTCAGTACGGCGCCCCGGGCTGTTCCGGTGGTGCCGGAGGTGAAGATGATCAGCAGCGGGTCATCGTCGCGAACATCCTGGCGCGCTGCTGCGTCCTTGGTGAAAGTGAGAGTGGGGATTTCGGCCTCCACCCCCTGGGATCCCAGACCCGTGGTGGGGATGGTGCGCGCCAGGCGCGTCGCGACGGAGCGGGAGAGGGTGCGGAACTCGTCCTCGACGAGGAGGATGGCGGGCTCGGCCACCACCAGTTGCTCGGCGAGTTCCCGCGGCGACAACCGCCAGGACAGTGGGACGAGAGCCGCGCCGGCCTTGGCGCAGGCAAAGAACACGACGACATGGTCAGAGCTGTTGCCGGTGATCGTGGCCACGCGGGAACCCACGCCGAGTCCGGCGCGGACGAAGGCCCGGGCCAGTGCAGTGGCCCGCCGATCAAGTTCTGCGTAGCTGATGCAGACGCCGCGATCATCAACCGCGACCCTGTCCGGTGTGGCCCGGGCACGATCGCTGGTCCAGCGCCCGAGGGTGTGGAGGCCGTCGGAATCCACGCTTGGTGACGTCAGGCGCGCGTGACTCAATGCTGCATCAGGCTGGCTCATCGGATGCCCCCTTGACCCCGGCCGGAGCCGGACGTTTCCTGTCACCGAGTCGCTTGCCGATCCCTGCGATCCCGCCGGGGAAGAACATCACGACGAGGATGAACAATGTTCCCAGAAGGAACAGCGGTTCGGACAGGGGTACCCGCAGGAAAGCGGGCAGTGAGTTCACCGCGTTGGAGCTGGCCAGTGCGGTGAGGCGCTGGTCCAGCAACGTGTAGATCATTCCCCCGACGATGGCTCCCCACCGCATACCCACGCCACCCAGAACCACGATGACCAGCAGCGTCAGCGTGAAATCGGCGGTGGCGACGCGGGGGGATGCGGTGCTCTGCAGGAGCAGATAGCCCATGCCCGCGATGGCCGCCAGCACACTGGCGACGGTGAAGACGAGCAGCTTGACGAGGTACGGGCGCAGTCCGAGGACTCGCACTCGGAGCTCGTTCTCGCGCCCGGCCGCGGCGACGTGGCCGGCGCGGGACTTCTCCAGCCACAGCGCCACCAGGTAGGCGATCACCAGAATCAGCAGCGCC
This sequence comes from uncultured Tessaracoccus sp., assembly GCA_965364045.1. GTDB lineage: Bacteria > Actinomycetota > Actinomycetes > Propionibacteriales > Propionibacteriaceae > Arachnia. The sequence goes on from CBDTVQ010000122.1 coordinate 2,354, forward strand.
ACCCAGAAGAGGTTGCGGGTGTTGACCACACCCACGAGTGCGTCGGGAACGTGGGTGATGTCGAGGGCGAGACCCTCGTCGCCACCGGTCGTGCGTCCGGGATTGCGTCGGATCACCACGGATCCCGCCTGCGCAAAGGCAAGCGTCACCATGGCGAAGGAGATGCCTCCCACCCGCAGCGCGAGAGCTCCGGTGACGGTGGCGAGCACGAAGGCGAAGACCAGTGTGATCAACAGTGCAGCCAGGAAGATCACGGAGGAGGGAAGTGTGGCGGGGGCGAGCAGGTCCAGTGCGATGCCCAACCCGTAGGCGCCCGCCGCGAAGAACAGTGCGTGCCCGAAGGAGAGCATTCCCCCCACTCCGAAGATGATCCGATAGCTCAGCGCGAGGGCCGAGATCAACATGGCGTAGGCGAGCAGTTGCAGCGTGCCCGGCGTATAGGTGGGGCCGGGGAAGATCCCCGGAACGGAGATGTTCAACAGCGGCAGCATCGCGGTGAAGACCACGAGGACGACGCCGAGGACCAGCGGCAGCCAGCGCTTCACGGGACTCGGCGTGCTGGGCTCCGTCCCGGCGACGGGGTTTTCGACGGCAGTGCTCATGTCTTCTTTCCCATCAGTCCACGTGGGCGGATCAGCAGTACGGCGGCGAGCGCCAGTACGACGGCCAAGTCTCCGGTACCCCCCAGATAGAAGTTGGCGAACTGCTGGAGGAGTGCCACCAGCACCGACGCGATGGCCGCGCCTGAGAGCGATCCGAGGCCACCGATCACCGTCACAATGAAGGCGAAGATGAGCAGCGAGCCGCCCAGATGCGCCGAGACATAGCCGTAGTAGACGCTGGCGAGTACCCCACCGAGTCCTGCGGCGGCACCGCCGATGGCGAACACGAGGGTGAAGGCGCGACGGACGTCGATGCCGAGAGCCGTCACCATGGACCTGTTCTCCACGCCGGCCCGGATGATCAGGCCGTAGCGCGTCTTCTTGAGGAAGACGACGATGGCCACCAGAACCAGGACTGCGCATCCGATGAGCAGGAACCTGTCATTGGGGATGCGGGCGCCGAGGATCATCGTGGTCTGGCCGAGCAGCGCGGGCTTCGAGGTGTAGATGGGATCGGTGCCCCAGATGCCCTCGAAGAGTGCGACGCTGGCCAACGCAAGCCCCACGGTGACCAGCACCTGTTCAATGTGGCGTGTGTACAGCGGACGGATGAGGAAGAACTCCGTCGCGGCAGCGACCACCATGCCCACCAATGCTCCGAGCGCCATGGAGGCGATCAGTGCTCCCCAGGAGCCATCGCCGATGCGGCGCGAGAGTTCGAATCCGGCGAAGGCGCCGATGGTCAGGAAGGAGCCGTGGGCGAAGTTCAGCACACCCATCAGCCCGTAGATGAGAGAGAGGCCGGCGGCCACGAGGAAGTAGAGCGCTCCGAGACCCAGGCCGGTCACGAGCAGCAGGATGACGGTGCTCATGCGTGCCGTCCCGAGGTGCTGACGCCCAGGAAGCGGTGCAGTTCCGCCTCATCGTTGACGATGGAGTCGGCGTCGCCGCTGTGGACGACGCGGCCGCCCTCGATGACGATGACCCGCTCTGCGAGCCTCCTGATCACCGGCACGTTCTGCTCCACGAGCAGGACGGGTACCGTCTGGGCGGCCACCTCCAGGGCGGCAGTCACCTCGGCGACGATGCGTGGGGCGAGTCCCTTGGTGGGTTCATCCACCATCAGCAGCCTGTTTTCGTTGATGAGGGCGCGGGCCAGCGAAACCATCTGCTGCTGCCCGCCGGAGAGGGTGCCGGCACGCTGGGCACGTCGCTGCACCAGATCGGGGAAAAGTTCTTCGACGAGCTGGCGCCTCGGAGAGCCATCGCGCTCGGCCAGGCGGAGATTCTCCTCCACCGAGAGCATGCTGAAGACTTCTCTGTCCTCGGGCACGTACCCGACGCCGTGTTGGACGATGCGGTGCGTGGGCAGGCCGTCAATCCGCATTCCGTCGAAGGTGACCTCGCCGGAGCGCTCGATCAGACCGAGGATGGCCTTGATGGTGCTTGTCTTGCCCACGCCGTTACGCCCGATGATGGCGGTGACGCCACGGGATGGGACGGAGAAGCTGACGTCTTCGACGACCTGCTGGCCACCAATCCGGCCGCTCAGGTGGGAGACGGTCAGGATGTTGTCCGTCCCGCCACTCTCCGTCACAGGATTCTCTGTCACAGTGCATCTCCCAGGTAGGCGGATTGGACACGCTCGTCGGCCATCACGGCGTCGGGGGTGTCACAGGCGAGCAGTTCACCGTGGTGCATGACCGCCACCCGGTCCACCAGCCCCAGGACAACGTCCATGTGGTGCTCCACCATCAGCACGGTCCTGCCGCCGTGGTGGAGGCGACGGATGACGTCGCTGAGGGCGGGGACGTCACCGGAGGAGACGCCGGCCATGGGCTCGTCGAGAAGGATCACGGACGGCTCGGTGGCGAGCAGCATCGCGATTTCCAGCTTCCGTTTGTCGCCATGCGAGAGGGACCCGGCCTCGCTGTCGCAATGGTGCCCGAGATCCACCTCATCGAGGCGCTCCCTGGCGTCCGCCGTCGCCGCATCCCCGGGCCGTGGGAAGGCGAACAGCTTGGTTGCCCCTCCCAGCCGGGTCTGCGCCGCCAGCCTTACGTTCTCCAACACGCTCAACCCCGGGAAGAGGCTGGACGTCTGGAAGGTTCTGCCAATGCCCAGGCGGGCCCGACGATGGATCGGTTCCCGGGAGATGTCGCGCCCGGCAAGCCGGACCACGCCGTCGGTGGGTGCCATGACGCCGGAGATGACGTTGAACAGCGTCGTCTTGCCAGCACCATTGGGTCCGATCACGCCGAGCATCTCTCCGGTTGCGACGGTGAGATTCACGTCATGCAGGATGCGCGCACCGCCGATCTGGAGTCCGATGTGCTCGATGTCGAGAGCCGCCTGGGATGTCATGCAGTGATCACTCGCCCAGGGGCGGTGCGACGCTGTCGGCCTCGACCGTCTCGATGAGCTCCGGCTTCCAGGTGCCACCGTCATCAACGAGCTTGACCTGGAACATGGGCTGGATCACGGCGTGGTCCGCGCCACGGATGGTGATGGAACCCTTGACGGAATCGAAGGTAAAATCCTCGAGCGCGGCGATCATGCCGTCGACGGTGTCTCCACCCTCACGGATGGCCTGGACGATCATCTGCGCCGCGACGAAGCCGTCGGGGGAGAAGAGGTCAACAACCTTGCCGTCGGCCTCGAGGTGCTCCTTCATGGCCATGGCCGCGTCATTGTCCGTTGCGCCGTCGAAGTAGTGGTTCAGGAAGCTGATGTTGCCACTCGCGTCGCCGTAGGCGCCGTAGGTGGAGACATCGCCGAGTCCGGTGACCACAGGGGCTGCGTCGAAGACCTTCTGCTGCTCGAGCGCGGTCCACATGGCACCGGAGCTGGCACCTGCCCACGCGACGAAGATGAGGTCCGGAGCAGCGTCGTTGAGCTGCTGCGCGAAGGGCGTGAACTCGGTGGCATCCTCGGCCACCAGCACGGCCTCAACCTCGGCACCCTGGGCGCCGAGCACCGCTTCGACACCGGCGAGGTTGCCCTGGCCGAAGGCGTTGTCCTGGGCGAACACGACGACCTTCTTGCCATTGGCGTCGCCGATGAAGGTTCCGGCGGTCGCGACGTCCTGGTAGGTCTGGCGACCGGAGCGGAAGGTGTACTCGTTGATGCCGGTGATGGCGTCAGCGGCGGCAGGACCGGAGATGTAGAGCCCCTTATTCTGTGCCGCCTGCTCGGCGAGCGGCCCTGCGATACCGGAGGAGACAGTACCGGCGAGGATTTGATAGCCCTGACCGATCAGATCCTTGGCCTGGGTGACGGCCGTGTCC
>CBDTVQ010000123.1:0-6215 GCA_965364045.1 uncultured Tessaracoccus sp.
CAACAAGGTCGGCAAGCTCACCAAGGACCAGGTCCGCGAGATTGCCACCCAGAAGCTGCCCGATCTCAATGCCAATGACATTGAGGCCGCCATGAAGATCGTTGAAGGAACCGCCCGCTCCATGGGCGTCGACATCATCTGATCCCTCTTTTATTTTTTCACCCGCCTGGAAGGGGACTTACCCCATTCGAACCAGGGACTGGTGGACCAGCCTGCGAGGCTGGCTAACACTTAAGGAACCAGAATCATGCAGCACAGCAAGGCATACAAGGCGGCCGCCGACAAGCGCGACGCCGATCAGCAGCACAGTCCGGAAGAAGCCATCCGCCTCATCAAGGAGATGGCAACCGCCAAGTTCGACGAGTCGATCGATGTCGCAGTGCGACTTGGTGTCGACCCCCGCAAGGCTGACCAGATGGTCCGCGGCACGGTCAACCTTCCCCACGGCACCGGAAAGACGGCACGGGTCCTTGTCTTCGCCACCGGTGATCGCGCGGAGCAGGCTCTGGCCGCAGGCGCAGACGAAGTGGGCAGCGATGAGCTGATCGAGAAGGTGGCTGGCGGCTACCTCGATTTTGACGCCGTCGTCGCCACCCCCGACCTCATGGGCAAGGTTGGGCGCCTCGGACGGGTACTCGGACCACGTGGCCTCATGCCCAACCCGAAGACCGGCACGGTGACCATGGACGTCACCAAGGCAGTGTCGGACATCAAGGGCGGCAAGATCGAGTTCCGTATTGATCGCCATGGCAACCTGCAGTACCTCATCGGTAAGTCCAGCTTCACCGCTGAGCAGCTGGCTGAGAACTACTACTCGGTTCTGGACGAAGTCCACCGGTTGAAGCCCTCTGCTTCGAAGGGTCGCTACATTCGCAAGATCGCGGTGTCCGCCACGATGAGCCCCAGCGTGCTTGTTGATGGTGCGATCACCAAGCCTGCCGAGGACTGATCATCGGTTGAAGACCACCGGGAACGGGGTGGGTGCCACAAGGCACCCACCCCGTTCCTTGTGTGCGGGCGGGGTGCCTCAAAGCACCTTGCCAAAGAAGTCGCGGGTGCGAGCCTGCTGCGGATGATCAATGACTTCATCGGCGGATCCACGCTCGACGACGAGGCCTTCGTCCATGAACACCACCTGGTCTGCGACCTCGCGGGCGAAGCCCACTTCATGGGTGACAACCAGCATCGTCATGCCGGAATCGGCGAGTTGTTTCATGACGGCCAACACCTCACCCACCAGCTCGGGATCGAGCGCAGAGGTGGGCTCGTCGAAGAGCATGAGATCCGGCTCCATGGCCAGGGCGCGAGCGATGGCGACGCGCTGTTGTTGACCGCCGGAGAGCTGCGATGGATAGTGCTCCATGCGATCGGAGAGCCCCACCATGGTGAGCAGTTCCTCGGCTTTCTTCCTCGCGCTGGACCGGTCCAGTCCGCGCACCTTGCGTGGAGCCTCCATGACGTTGCCGATGGCGGTCATGTGGGGGAAGAGGTTGAAGCGTTGGAACACCATGCCGATGCGTGAGCGCTGCCGGGCGATGTCGGAGTCAGTGCGGCGGTGGAGCTGCGTGCGGCCGCCCTTCTCCACTTCGCGTAGGCCCATCAGTTCGCCGTCGACGCGGATACGTCCGGCACTGATCCGTTCCAGTTCGTTGACGCAGCGCAGGAGGGTCGACTTGCCGGAGCCGGACGGCCCGAGCACCACGCACACCTCCCCGGGCTCGACGTCAAGATCAACGCCCCGCAGCACGTGGAGATCGCCGAAGAACTTGTGGACGTCGGAGATCTGCACCATCGGATGCCCGTTCGGTGTCACGGTGTGACCTCCCGGTTGGGATTCCTGTGTACAGTGCCGGCCGCGAGTATGGCCTGTTGGCGCCTCGACATCCCCTTGGGGGGAGCGCCCCCGCCGTCGGCATCGTCGAAGCCGCGGCCGTAGTAGGCCTCCACATAGTGCTGTCCCACCATGAGGATGGACGTGATGACGAGGTAGTAGATGGCGGCCACGATGAGCAACGGGACGGGGAGGAACTTCTGGTTGCCCAGCGCATTCGTGACAAAGGTGAGTTCCAGTGTGAAGGGCACGGCCAGGACCAGCGAGGTGGTCTTCAACATGGAAATGGTCTCGTTGCCCGTGGGAGGCACAATTACTCGCATGGCCTGTGGAATGGTGATGCGCCACAGTGTGGTGGAGCGCTTCATCCCGAGCGCCGTCGCGGCCTCTGATTGGCCCTTGTCCACGGAATTGAGCCCGCCCCGCACGATCTCTGCCAAGTAGGCGCCCTCGTTCAGACCCAGTCCCAGCAGCGCCGCCACGGCGGCGTTGAACACCACTGACGTCTCGAACGTGATGAACTCCGGACCGAAGGGGATGCCGAGGGAGAGGGTTGGGTAGAGAACCGACAGCAGGCCCCAGAACACGAGCTGTGTGTAGATGGGTGTGCCACGAAAAAACCAGATGTAGACCGTGGACACGGCTTTCAGGACCGGGTTGGTGCCCTGGCGCATGATGGCCATCAGCACGGCAAGGACGATGCCGATGAACATGGACCCGACCGTCAGGAGCAGCGTCCAGCCCACGCCGGCGACAACCCGGGGATCGAGCAGATACTGGCCGACGACATCCCAGCGATAGTTCTGGTTCGTGAGCAGCCCATGGATGAACATCGCCACGAGGACCAGCACCACCGCAGCCCACACCCATGTGCTGGGTCGCGGAACCGGGCGGGCATTGATGAGCTCTGGCGTGGTGGCGTTCATGTCGGCTGTGTCGATCAGCTCTCGGGGTTGACCTCGGCTGTGGTCAGTGCGGAATCACTCGTGCCCCAACTGTCGAGGATTTCCTTCCATGTGCCCTCATCCATGAGGTGCTGCATGGCCTGCTGGATGGCAGCCGCCAGTTGGTCGTCATCGGGACGAAGAACGATGCCCTGGGGTGCGGCGTCGCGGATCCCGCCCACCACTTCGATCTGATCCCCGGTGAGCGCGACTGCGTAGCTGGAGACCGTCGAATCCGCGTACATGGCATCGGCCTTGCCGCCCACAACGTTGGTGGTGACATCGGACTGGGAACCGAACTTGAGGATGTCGATGGCCTCGTTGCCGGCGTCGGTGCATTCGGCGCTGAAAGCGGTCAGTTCCTCTTCCTGGAACGTCCCGGTCTGGACGGCGATGCTGCTGCCGCAGAGATTGTCCGGGTCAAACCCGGCGTCGTTGCCAGCCTTGACGCCGTAGGAGGAACCCACGGAGATGTAGCTGATCATCGTGTAGCTGGCGAGGCGCTCCTCGGTGATCGTGAAGGAGGAAATACCCACGTCGTACTTCGAGCCGATCCCGGGAAGGATGGACGCGAATTCGGCGGCGCTCACCTCCGTTTCCAGTCCGAGCACACGGCCCAGGGCTTTGCCCAGATCCACGTCATATCCGATGGCGGTCTGCAGGTCATCGGCCCGGAACTCGGCGGGTGCGTAGTCAATCGATGCGCCGATCACGAGTGTGCCGTCCTGAACGATCTCGTCCGGAAGCAGAGCGGCGATGTCGTCCACCTTCTCGATTCCCGAGACGTCAAAGGACCTGTCGGATCCCGCGTCCGCATCGGGGGATTCGGCACCGGAACAGCTGGTCAGCGCAAGGATGCCTGCAATGGCTGTGGCGGCGATGGGGTACAGGCGCCCGGCATTGGGGGCCGAAGAGGAACTGATCACGTTGGCAAGGCTAATGCACGATGTCCGATCATGTGCGTCTGTAACGCAGCCACATCGCCGGGCCGGTGTGAGTGGACAGGATTCCTCGCATGCCGCTGGCTTGGTTCGTGGCCGGCCTTGTACGGACGGCGGTATCAGGATTTCTTGAGGACCTTTGTCAACAGTTGCTTTTCGTGTGTACTGGTAGCCATCGTCTAAGCAGGTTCAAGGATCAGTGGAACTGCCAGACCGCTCTGTTGCCGAGACTGTCCTCATGGACCAGATCGGCGTAGTCGCTTTCCGCCGAGACGTAGTCAAAGGTCAGAAAGCCGCGGACGCATTTGCCGGCCGATAGCTGGGCATCGGTCGGAAAGGCGGGCTCGTATCCGCCCTGTTGGGGGGTCTGGACGTTTCCGTCGGAATCCTCCAGCGTCCACGACTGAGAGGTGATCTTCGCGCCGTCCGTGCCATCCGCACCCTTGATCACACACACCTCGACGAGCAGCCCCGCCTTGTCCTGGATCATCGTGGTGTCCTGGTCCGGGTCCTCCTGCAGAACTTCGACGGTGACGGCATCGAAAGTGGCCTTTCCCTCCCACATCATGGTGACTCCGGCGGCTGGCGAAACTGGTGCTGTGCTGCCGGTCTCCGCACTGGACGGTGTTCCCCCGGCTGGCTGGGATGGCGAGGGCTCCGGTGTGGCGGGTGGTGGGCTCGTGGGGGCGGTCGTCGTTGGTGTCTCGTTGGAGGACTGGGTGGGTGACGGTTCACCGGAGAGGGAAGGGACGCTTGAACTGGGGGCGGGGACTGGAAGTGCCGTGGGTGCGTCGCGGCCCCAGACCAGAAACGCCACGAGGACGATGGTCACCACCAACGCCACGGCCAGCGAGATGATGGCCACGCGAAGGGGGTTGTGTCGCGAGGTCGTCTGCTCGGTCATTTGGGGCTCCTTGCATCGTCGTCGAAAAGGAATCTAGCGGAACTGTCATCACTACCCGCCTGCGACCCGCTCAGCGGCTGGACGTGGAGGTCAACCGATTTGGCTGTGGGCAGGTGGCCCCGTTAAGGTGCGTAATACCGAAGACCGCAGGTGACAGACGTCTTGATGCCTTTGAAAGAAGGCACCCGCGCAGGTGATCGCTAAAGCTTGCACCGCATGCCCCGCGCCCACCGGCGAGGGGCATTTTGTCTCCCACCTGTGGACACTCAGGTGCCGGAATCCACCCAACCAGGATGGATCCGGCGACTCATGAGTCACGAAAGGAGACCCAATGGCTAGGCCGGACAAAGCCGCCAAGGTCGCAGAGTTTGCTGAAGCATTCAGCAACTCGGCCGCCACGGTGCTGACCGACTACCGCGGTCTTACCGTCAAGGATCTGCAGAACCTGCGTCGATCCCTCGGTGAGAACGCCACCTACGCCGTTGCGAAGAACACCCTCGCCGCGATCGCCGCCAAGGAAGCCGGAATTGAGGGCGTCGAAGACACCCTCGTCGGTCCCACGGCCATCGCGTTCATCTCTGGCGACGTTGCAACCGTCGCCAAGGGCTTGCGTGACTTCGCAAAGGCCAACCCCGCCCTGGTCATCAAGGGCGGCGTCATGGACGGAAAGTTCCTTGACGCAAAGGCAGTACTCAAGCTTGCGGATCTCGAATCCCGTGAGGTTTTGCTGTCCAAGATGGCAGGCGCGCTCCAGGCCAACCTGGCTCGGGCCGCTTACATGCTCGCCGCTCCGCTGTCCCAGGGCGCTCGCGTCCTCGGTGCCCTGGAGACCGCCGCGCAGGCCAACCCCTCGCTCATCGGCGGTGCCGGTGAAGCTAGTGAGGCCGCAACCGCTGACGTCGCCAATGGTGACGCCGCTCCCGCCGTTGAGGCGGAAACCGAAGCAGCAGCAGCTGCGGAATGATCCGTTGCAGCTCGCGCTGCTGACGATTTATCGAAAGGAACACCACTATGGCGAAGCTCAGCCACGACGAACTCCTTGATGCATTCAAGGAAATGACCCTCATCGAACTCTCCGAGTTCGTGAAGCTGTTCGAGGATGCCTTCGGCGTCACCGCAGCTGCCCCTGTTGCAGCCGCTGCCGCTCCGGCAGCAGCTGGCGACGCAGCTGAGGAGGAAGAGGTCAGCGACAAGCAGGACGTCATCCTCACCGCTGGCGGCGACAAGAAGATTGCCGTCATCAAGGAGGTGCGCGCGCTCACCTCGCTCGGCCTCAAGGAGGCCAAGGACCTCGTCGAGAGCGCCCCCAAGGCTGTTCTGGAGCAGGTTGACAAGGAGACCGCGGCCAAGGCCAAGGAGGCCCTCGAGGCCGCCGGCGGTTCCGTCGAGCTCAAGTGACTCTGAGTCACTGAACACTTCACAAGAAGCGGCCCATCCCCAATTGGGGGTGGGCCGCTTCTCTGTGTGTCCGGAGTGCGCCAACGTTGCCGACCGGACACGCCTCATCCAGTGTTCGCCGTCCATGGGACCGACCGGACACGCCTCATCCAGTGTCGACGGAACCCGGAACTGACCGGACACGCCTCATCCAGTGT
>CBDTVQ010000124.1:0-6194 GCA_965364045.1 uncultured Tessaracoccus sp.
GCAAGTCGCTCCGCCAGCGGCCGCACGTCAGAATCCCTTCGGCCGGGTCAGATCGTCGAAGGCGGCGCTTCCGGCTCGACGGAGATCTTTCGCAACCCCATCCAGCTCGTCAGCCGCCGAGGTGTCGACCTCCAGTTCCTCCGTGATGTGCAGGAATCTGGTGAGTTGCGTGGCAAAGAGCGCCTGCACACGCGCGTCGAGGTCGCTCTTGGCACGCTGGGCGAGCCGACGCACGGCGTCCTCGCCGAAGACTCCTTCGAGCAGTCGTTGGGCAAGCAGCGACGCACCGCCAGCAATGCCCACCTCGGCGCCGGTCAGCCCCCCCGTGGTGGCGAAGACAACGATGATGAGCGCCGCGCCCACGGCGTTGGTGCCCAGCGCAAGGAACCTGGCCTTGGTGCGCTTTCCACGTCCCTGTTCGGCCACCAGAGAAAGGACGTCGGCCTGCCAGTCCCGCACGGCGCGGGTGGCGTCGGCGGCGAAATCGGAGGTCGGCCGTGCAAGAGAAGGATGCATGTCCACGATCTGGCGACCCCATGAGGTCATGCTCCACTGGTTCACTGCTGACTCGCATGCCGCTTGGCCGTGTTCGACAATGAGGGCCGCGAGCCCGTCGTTGATGGCGCCGCGAACACCTTCGGCCTCCTGGCGACCCGTGAACCAGCCGGTCAGGCGGTCCCGCCAGCGGGAGATCTGCTCCTCCACTCCACGCATGAACTCGCCTGTGCCCACAAAATCCTGCCAGCGGCTGAGTACTTCACCGCGCAGCATGGTGCCGTCACTGGTGGCCAGGCCCACTTCGTCGGCGGCGAGCCGGAACTGGTTGGCAGCCTGTCGCCCCATCTCATCGACGGCGTCGCCCTGCCTGCGCACGCCGTCGGCGAGGTGGATGAGTTGCTGATCCAGGCCGCGGACGGCGCCTGCCAGCGTTTGCAGTGCGATGTCAGTGCGGGACTCGGATTCTGCAGCGAGCCCGGCCAGCCAGGAGCGGATCGGCTGCACATCGGGCAACGGCAGCATGCCGTCCTCGCCCAGCTTTCGTTCCGCAATGGCGAAGAGTTTGGCAGCTGGGAGCCCCCGCTGGCTGAGCATCTCGGACAGGTGGGAGCGCAGGTCCTCCGTCGCGTCCGGCGGGCAGCGGTTGAGGACGACGGAAACCACCGTGTCGCGCTCTGCTGCCTGTTCCAGCAGCTCCCAACCAACGGCATCGGCGTACCGGGCGGCGGAGGTGACGAACACCCAGAGGTCGGCGGCTGAGAGGAGCTGTCGCGACAGGCGTCGATTGGCGTCGTCGATCGAGTCGATGTCCGGGGCATCCAGGAGGGCGAGTCCCGCCGGCAATGCGTCATGGGCCACCACGTGCAGCGCGCGCGAGTCGTGGACCGGGGTGGAACTCCGGACCAGGTTGGGCAGCACCTTGCCGGAATCAAACCATGCGAGGTCATCCGGGTGCGCCACGAGAACCGGCGAAGTAGTGGTGGGACGCAGCACACCGGGCTTTGTCAGCCGCGCCCGGAGGAGGCTGTTGACAAGGGTCGATTTGCCCGAGCCAGTGGATCCGCCGACCACCACCAGGAGTGGGGCGTCGAGTCGCATGGCGCGAGGCAGCAGATGGTCGCTCACCTGGTTGGCGATGTTTCCAGCCAGCCGACGCATGCCCTCGGCTTCCTCGAGCGGCAGCGGGTACTGGGCGCGGGGCAGAACTTCGTTGAGGTGTTCCAGTGCCACTGCCAACGGCTGCTGAACGGCGGTCATGGAGCAGGCCAGTTTCCACCCAGGCCCGCTGGGCCGGGTGATTGTGGGGGCGGCGCTGAAGACGTGGGCTTGCGTCGTCGCGGCGGGAACAGTGCGAGGCCCCGGGTGTCGGTCAGCGCCCTGGGACGCAGCTCTTCCAGCTCGTGGAGGATCTCCCGGGCACGATCGTCGCCACCCACACCGATGGTGCCTCGCGTCATTGATTCGCGAAGGTAGGCGAGTTCCGTGATGCGTCGCATGAATTTCGCCGTGGGCAGCCAGGTCCTGCGCGGCCCCCTGAAGAGGGCGGCCAGCTGCAGCTTCATGCGTTTGAAGGGGCCGGAGAAGACGATGGGGTCGCGATCCGTGAGCCAGCCCACCCGTCGGTAGTCCCCCAGCCTGCGGCGGATCAGCTGCGCCTGTGCCACCACGGTCAACACCATCATGAAGGTGAGCATTGCCACCAGCCCCAACGCCATGAACCACTGCGGCCGCAGTTGCGCAGTTCCTCCGGATGTTGCCACCCCGTTGAACAGCATGTGCCCCCCAGCGCCCACAACGAAGCCCGCAAGAGGGGCGACAACCCGGACGGTCTTGCTCCGGGCGCCGAGGGCGATCGCCAGTCCCAGCGCAATCATCATGGTGAACACCGGATGGCCGAAGGACGTGTAGATGCCGCGCAGTTTCACGAGCTCGATCACCTCGGCATAAGGATCCTCGATACCGATGGTGTTGGTGCCGTACACGAAAGCTCGGGCGTAGTAGATGACGTTCTCCACGAAGGCGAAACCAACGGCCGAGAGCCCGGACAGGGCCACGATCGACAGGCGGGAGACGATTCGCGCCCTGTAGAGGATGACGAGCAGGAAGAGAACCGTGACCTTGCTGGCCTCCTCCACGAAGGGGGCGATGAAGATGGCGGCGCGGCTGCCCGTATCGGCGTTGGCCATGGTGGTGTTCATGGCCTCGCCGGCCCAACTGTTGACGTGGATGGACACCCAGGTGGACGCGGAGGCTCCCCAGAGGAACGTCAGCAGCCACACCAATGGCCGCTGCGGGCGGAACCGGTCGAGCCAGATGAAGAGCAGGGACCAGGCCAAGGCCGTCCACATGGCATAGAAGAGCCCCAGGCGCAGCGACTCCCAGTTCAGACCCAGCGCCACCGTGCCGTCCGGGAACGGGGTGTCCGGATGCAACAGGTCGAACTGCGCCTTGAGGCAGAAGGCATAGAACGGCAGGAGCACGATCGTCAGCCAGAACAGCGGGTTGCGCAGCATTCTGTCCCACCACGGCCCACGGGTGGCGACAGGTAGCCCGGAGAGCCGCCGATGCCGGTCGAGGAGGTGCTGGCTGGTCATGATGCGAGCAAGAGTACCGGGCGCCACCCCCAGACCTCGGCATTGCGGAGAGTACACATAGGCTCGGCCGAGGACGCTCGCCAGGGAGCGCCCACACCGAGAGGGACGATGAGCGATGAAGAGCTTCTTTACGGGCATGGAGCCGTGGCGCAAGCCTGAAGGTTCACTGCACTTCTACGTCCTGCCGGGCGAAGAGGACAGGGACCGTTTCATCGATGCTCAGGAAGCCTTGGCCGATATCGACAATCTCCCACTGATGCCGGCCTCCTACCTCCACTGCACAGTGGCTCGCCTGGCCCAGTTCGACGAGGATGTCACGCAGGCTGAGTACACACAGCTGGGTGATGCCCTGCAGGAACTCTGCTCAGGGCTGAGTTCATTCACACTGGATTTTGGAGCTCCTCAAGCCGTCGCAAACGCGGTCGGCTCATGGGCCTCACCCTCGAAAGACTGGGACGCCCTGGTGGAGGGATGCCGACGCACGGTCTCCGAGACGTGGGGCAGTGACGCATTCGATTCCCCCGCCGCGCCGCATCTCAGTCTGGCTTACGCGAAAGGCCCCGTCGACGATGCCGTCGTGACTGGCCGGATCACAGACGCTCAACCGATCGGCGCCGTGCACGTGGGCACGCTGCATCTCGTATCGGTGACGGTGCGGCCGGAGCGCGGGACGTTCGACTTCACGGAGTTGGCCAACTGGGATCTCGGCCATCCGCATCATTGACAAAATCCGGCGATGATCGCCTATGAATCACTGGGCCCGAGCCGCGCCGTCGGCCTGTGTCCAGAGGGTTTGGGTTCCTTGAGTTCGACGAAAATCGTGTGGGTTGGCGTGATGCCCGTGTTCTCCCCGCAGTGCTCCTGCTCGTCCAGCCAGCGCGCCTGGAACGCCGGGATCTCCACATCCAATTCACGATCGATGGTCCGCAGCCGTCTCGAGAATGCCGTGAGGGTGATCATGACGCTGTCCGGGTGGCTGTGGGGAGCTGTGGCGTCGCCTGGAGCATCAAGGTATTCGAGCACGCGGACGCGGTCGTTCTCAAACATCACGCTGTAAAACGTCGGGTTGTTGGAAATCGGATCCGTCATTGGGTTCTCCCGTGGACCGCTGCGGCTTCGTCGCAGGTGATCCCACAAGAATACTTCCGGGTCGGCCCGCTGACAATGGTTCAGCGGACCCACACGCAGCCGGATTGGCTCTCGATCTGGCGCCCCAGGCAGGACTCGAACCTGCGCGCGACAGATTAGAAGGCTGTTGCTCTATCCGCTGAGCTACTGGGGCTCTGCGTCCCTATTCTAGTGAACATCCCCTCCTCGGTCACGTCGGCCCGTGCACCAGAGGTCGTAGGGTGGGTCGCGTGAACGACAAACTGGTGTGGATCGACTGTGAGATGACCGGGCTGGACCTGGAGAACGACGCCCTGATCGAGGTGGCCGTGCTGGTCACCGACGGTGAGCTGAACATCCTTGGAGATGGTGCTGAGGTCATCATCAAACCCACGGATGCAGCGCTGGAACAGATGGGCGACTTCGTGCGCGAGATGCACACGAAGTCCGGCCTTCTGGACAGGCTGGCCGCGGGCGTCACCATGGAGGAGGGGATGGAGCGCATCCTGTCCCATGTGAAGGAGTTCGTTCCCGTCGAGGGCAAGGCTCCGCTGGCTGGCAACACCATCGGCACGGACCGTGCCTTCCTGGCACGCGACATGCCCGAGCTGGAATCCTGGGTGCACTACCGCAACCTCGACGTCTCCTCGATCAAGGAGCTGGCGCGACGCTGGTACCCCAGGGTGATGTACCAGGCGCCCGCCAAGGGCGGAAATCACCGCGCACTCGCCGACATCCAGGAGTCGATCGAGGAGCTCCGCTACTACCGCGAGGCGCTTTTCGTCCCGCAGCCCGGCCCCACGTCGGCCGTGGCGCGAGTGATCGCGGCGAAGCACCGCGGCACCCTCACCGGCCTCCACGCGCCCGAGTGACACCATCTCCGCACCATTGTGAACGCTGATCACGGCGCCTCGGCGACGTCGTCAGAGCTGGCGAACTCGACACCAGTCGTCTTTCGTGGGCAGCAGCCGACTGCCCGAGTTGTCACCGTCGGCATCAACCCCAGCATCCGGGAGTTCTACTCCCGCAACGGGAGCGAACTCGACGGCGACCAGCGTCGCTTCGAGACCCTGACCTCGCTCGGCGCGGGGTCCATGAGCGACGTGACCAAGGCCATGGATGCTCGGATTCGACGCCGCTGCCTCGACTACTTCGAGGACAACCCGTACCTGGACTGGTTCGCTCCGATGGAACTCCTCGTCCAGAAAATCACCGGCGCCAGTCTTTTCGATGGCTCCGCCTATCACCTCGATCTGGTGCACTGGGCGACAGACCCGCTGTGGGGTCGCTTGGGGAGCCCAACCCGACGAGAGCTTCTCCTTCGGGACCGCCCGGCGGTCGTCGAACAACTGGAGAATCCATCGTTGGAGATCATCTACCTCAATGGGAAGACAGTGTGCGAGGAAGTGAGTGGCTTCGTCGCGTTGTCCAGCCGTCCTGCCCAGTTTCACGGTCAGGGTTCACAGCGGCGGTTCTACAGTGGCCGACACGGAAATGCCAAGGTCATTGGCTGTTCGTCGAACATCCAGGAGGAACGACTGAAGACGGCCGACAGGGCCGGATTCATGCACTGGATCACGGCCGAATGTCGAAGCGATCTGACCGTGCTGAGGAGCAACCACTGAGGCACCACCGGGGAGCCTCGGCCTCCCTTCTGTACGGTCCAATGTGCGGTGCCAGCCGAAGCCACAACCGATTTTCACGAACCGGCGGGCATGCGCTATCGTGGTTCACGCGCTGATCCCGATCAGCGCAGCAGTGTGGTGTCATGGTGGGTATAGCTCAGCTGGTAGAGCGCCTGGTTGTGGTCCAGGAGGCCGCGGGTTCAAGCCCCGTTACTCACCCCACACCGACTGTCGTTTGATCATCTGGAACTCGTTCCAGTACACTCAACGGGCGCGCACCGCTAGCTCAACTGGCAGAGCAATTGACTCTTAATCAATGGGTTGAGGGTTCGAGTCCCTCGCGGTGTACAACATAGAAAGATCCCCGGCC
>CBDTVQ010000125.1:0-6180 GCA_965364045.1 uncultured Tessaracoccus sp.
AGGCATTGGTCTCGCACTGCAGGTGGACGACGACGGCAGCGGCCCCGTTCTCCTGCCCCTGCGCCGGGGGAAGGAACGCTGGATCAAGACCGGTGCCAGCTGGAGTGATCTGAAGTTCACGCGGGACGGAATCGATCGCAATCAGTTGGAGATCGTCAATGCCCTGCGCGACGCGCATCGCGTCGATCACTACTACGGCACTCCCCAACGGCTTGCGTTGCGCACCCTGCAACCGGCCATGTGGGATTTGCTGCACCAGGCGCTCGCCGCCGGCGTGGTCCTTCTCCCTGGCGAAGGGCCGGGGCGCTCCCTGCTCCCGGCACCGGTGCTGTCAGACAGCACGGCTGAGCTGAACTTCACACTCGAGAAGGCCGACGACGGCGTCGAGCTCTCCCCGGTGGTCCGGCTGGACGGCCAGGAATATCGGTTCACATGGAAGGACCTGCTTGGAACGCCGGCCCACGGTGTGGCGATTCGTAGCCGCGAGCGCCTGCTTCTCGCACCGCTGAACCGTGTCCTGACAGAATCCGAGCACACACTCTTCACCACCGGTGGCATGAGCATTCCCGCGGCCGACGTGGGGGTCTTCGCCACCGGCTACCTGCCACGACTTCGCGAGCGTTTCGTCGTCGAAGTGGGAGCCGGTGTCACCTTGCCCAAGCCCACACCGCCCACGCTCCGATGCACCGTCAGCTTTGACGGTCATGAGGCGCTCGTGCAGTGGGGCTTTCGCTACTTCCTCGATGGCCGACCCCATGACCTTGCACTGCATCCCACGGGCTCCGAGATGCCGCTGCGTGACCGAACGGCGGAACGGGAGCTGGCCAGAAGCGTGGCTGAAGGTCCGTGGCGTGGGGTGGACAGGGGAGGCCATCCCGTCCTGCGGGACGTGTCAGTGACCGGTCTGCCGCTGATTTCATTGGTGAGCGACGTGCTGCCGGCGTTGGAGGCGCGCGAGGACGTCCTCGTCGAAACCGCACACGACGCACCCAGTTTCCAGCATGCTGACGGGTCACCCACCATCTCGCTCAACCTCACCGATTCTGTCCGGGGCGACTGGTTTGACCTGGGGGTTGACGTCTCCGTCGCCGGGGAGGAAGTTCCTTTCGGGCCGCTGTTCCAGGCACTGGCCGCCGGGCAGGATCACCTCATCCTCGATTCGGGCACCTGGTTCATGCTGGACGCACCCGAACTGGAGCAGTTGCGCGCCTTGATCGAGGAGGCGCGCATCCTCGTCGACAATGACGGAGACACCTTCCAGCTTCGCCCTGAGCACGCCGGGATGTGGCAGGAATTGGTGGAGCTGGGCGTTGTGGCGTCGCAGTCGACGGCGTGGCAATCGGCCGTGGGTGCGCTGTTGGACCACACGGAGCTGGCCGATCTGGACCCGCCCGTGGGCCTGCAGGCAACACTGCGTCCGTACCAGCGTGAAGGTTTCGCCTGGCTCAGTTTTCTGTGGCGTACCCGGCTCGGTGGAATCCTGGCCGATGAGATGGGACTGGGGAAAACGCTTCAGTCCCTGGCCATGGCCCAAGGGGCACTGGAGGCCGGCGAACTGGACCGGCCGGTGCTCGTTGTTGCTCCCACTTCGGTGATCGGAACGTGGGAGGCGGAGGCCGCGCGGTTCACACCTGAGCTGAAGGTGGTCACTGTCAACGGAACTCAGAAGCGTCGTGGGGTGCCGCTGGCCGAAGCCATCGAGGGTGCCCACATTGTCCTGACGTCCTACACCCTGCTGCGCCTGGAGGCCGACGCCTACCTGGACCTCGACTGGTCCGCGGTCCTGCTCGACGAGGCGCAGTTCGTGAAGAACTCATCGTCCAAGGCGTACCAGGCGGTGCGGCGCTTGCGAGCACGCGTCAAGATTGCGCTCACGGGCACGCCGCTGGAGAACAACCTCATGGATCTGTGGTCGCTGCTCTCGATCACCGCGCCCGGCCTCTTCCCTGATCCCAAGCGCTTCACCGAGGTGTACCGCAAGCCCATCGAGGGCGGCGACGGCGACGCGCTCGCCCGGCTGCACCGTCGGACCCGGCCGCTCATCCTGCGCCGAACCAAGGCGACGGTGGCCACGGAGTTGCCGGACAAGCAGGAGCAGATCGTGCCCGTGCCGTTGTCGTCGGCACATCGCAAGCTCTACGACCGGCACCTGACGCGTGAACGGCAAAAGGTGTTGGGCCTGGTTGGCGACATGAATCGCAACCGCATCACGATCCTGCGCTCCCTCACACTGCTCCGGCAGCTCAGCCTTGCGCCGTCGCTGGTGGATCCGGAGTACCCGGCCATCTCGGCGAAGATCGACGCGCTGCTGGAATTGATGACCGAGGTGCGCGAGGGGGGTCACAGGGCGTTGGTCTTCAGCCAGTTCACCGGCTTCCTGGCGCTCGTCAAGGAACGGCTCACTGAAGAGGGCATCGCCTACGAGTACCTGGATGGCCGCACCCGCAATCGCCCCGAGCGCATCCAGGCTTTCCGTGAGGGTGAGGCCCCGGTATTCCTCATCAGCCTCAAGGCCGGCGGCTTCGGGCTCAACCTGACAGAGGCTGACTACGTCTTCATTCTGGACCCGTGGTGGAACCCGGCCGCCGAGAGCCAGGCCATCGACCGCACCCACCGCATTGGCCAGGACAAGCCTGTGAATGTGTACCGACTCGTGAGCGCGGACACCATCGAGGAGAAGGTGGTGGCGCTCCAGGAGCGCAAGCGTGATCTCTTCGACGCCGTCGTGGGCCAGAATTCCGACGTGGCAGCTCCGTTGTCAGCCGACGACATCAGGGGTCTTCTGGAGCCGGGATGACTCGGGCCCCACAATCACATCGATGGTTCTGTCAGTAGGCAAGAACTCCAGCCCTCCAGCCGTGACCTGGACATCATTTGCCGGGACGAATCGTATCCAAGGCTGAGAACAGAACACGTCAAGCCGTAGTGCATACTGACTCAGCCCACTGGGTGCTTCGTCGCAAAGTGCGGCACCCACGTTCCCGTCCGGAGATTCCATGAAGTTGCGTCACATCTGGTCAGTCATGCTTGCCACGGCCGTGATGGTTCTGACCGTCCCGCACACAGCCATGGCGGATGTCGACATCTACACCACCGAGGGCCCGCATCAGGTCAACGGCCGGCAGTGGCGCACAACGTGCGAGCCGTACTCGCAGACCAAGCGTTGCCGCACGGAGATCTGGGCCACCCAAGTCCGACAGGTTCAGGGCAAGTTCAACCAGAAGAATGGCTGGGTGTTCAACAATCTCACCTACGCCGCATCGCCGCGCGCACTGTGGAAGAACAATCCGTTGGCCGCGGGCGGCATGGTCAAGGGTACGAAGGCCTGGACCACTGCCGAGGGTCGCAAGTGGCGCACCGAATGCGACACCCCCGTCACGGGACGAGGGGGCTGCCGCTCCTACATGGAGGCGCGGGTCATCGAAGCCTTCGCAACCGCGAATGGGTCCATCTCGCACCGCTGGGTCACAAAGCTCATCTTCAACAACATGATCCGGTTCTCCCCGGAGTCAGGCGTGCCGGTCTCCACCACCAAACCCATCCCATCGAGCACATCGACGCCCGGGCCCCGTCCAAGCATTTCTCCCTCCAGTGCCGCGACAAAAACCCCTTCCACAACCCCCTCCACAACCCCTTCCACAACGAGTGCACCATCCGCCGACCCCGACTCACTCGATCCCGCGAGCATCCGCGACGACGGGCTGCGGGAATGCATTGCCGAGGCGGTTCTGGCGGCACCTAGTCAACGGATCCCGTGGACAAAACTCGCTGCACTCCAAGAACTCGATTGCGCGTCTCTCGAAATCCGCTCGCTGGAGGGCATGCCGGATCTAGCGAGCCTTGGCGTCCTGGATCTGGAAGGCAATGATCTCCAGAGCCTGGCAGGGATGCCGGTGCTGAAGTCCTTGACGGAGTTGTACCTGGCGAACAACGCCCTTGACTGGCGAGGTATGCCCGTCCTTCCTGCCCTGGAGGTGTTGGATCTGGCACGGAATGTGGTGCGGAGTTTTGTAGGAATGCCTGTGCTGCCGTCGCTGGAGATTCTGGACCTGACCAACAACGGGCTCCAGAATTGGGAAGGGATGAGCGAGCAGCCTTCTCTGGTGATGCTGGATCTCACACAGAACCAACTCACGGGTTGGGGCGGATTGCCGAAACACCCATCTCTGGCCATTCTCATTCTGAGCGAGAACAGCATCAGCGATTGGGAGAAGATGCCTGTTCTCCCGGCACTTGAGAGTGTCGATCTCAGCCAGAATCAGGTCAAGGGCATGAAGGGAATGCCGGTGCAGCCTGCGCTCATGGCGCTCGACCTGTCCCACAACCACATCATTGACTTGGGCACAATGCCGGCCCAGCCTGCGCTGATAGCCCTGGATCTGAGTCACAACCAGATTGAAACCGCGGCCGGACTTCCGACTCACCCTGACCTCGCCGGATTGTCCCTGCGAGAAAACGCGATCACTAGTTGGGTGGGCGTCCCCGCTCTCCCGGAGCTGCTGTCGCTGGACATCGGCTTCAACCGACTGACCACGTGGCAAGGCATGCCTGCTTTCCCCAACCTGGAGGAGTTGGGGCTGGCCGGCACCCGTCTCACTGGATGGGACCATGCGCCAGATCTGCCCTATCTGGCTGCGCTGGACCTGAACCAGAACTACTTCACCGGCTGGACGGGCATGCCTGATTGGCCGAACCTCGAAGTCCTTGACCTGTCGCGCAATCAGATCGCCACCTTCAATGGCATGCCGGAACTCGATGCACTCGTGGTCCTCGATCTATCGATCAACCAGATCCCCACATGGACGGGTCTCCCGACGTTTTCGAACCTGGAATTGCTGACTCTGGACCAGAACAAGTTCACGACCATGGCGGGTATGCCGTTGCTGCCCGAACTGGTCGAACTCAGCATGCAGGTGAACGTGATGTCGTCGCTGGTCGGCATGCCGGAATTGCCCAATCTTGTGGTGCTGGACCTGTACTCCGTCATGCCCAAGAGCCTCGAGGGCCTGCCGCAACTGCCGATGCTGGAGTCACTGAACTTGGAGCATCACCGGCTGCCGAACCTCACGGGCATGCCGTCAATGCCGAATCTTGAATCGCTCAATTTGGGAGTCGGCCAGCTCACGAGCCTGACCGGAATACCGTTACTTCCGAGCCTGACGGAGCTGAACCTCACGAACAACGAGATTGCCGGGCTTGCCGAGCTGGTGGCCGCCCCGCGACTGGAATCCTTGCAGCTCAACGGCAACCAGTTGACCCGGGTCTCCGACCTGCCGAACCTGGAGCAGTTGGTGGAACTGCACCTGCGGAGCAACCCGATCACAAGCCTCGAGGGCATCCCCGCGCTGCCAAGCCTCGAGAATCTTGATCTCCAACAGACCCTCATCACCAAAGTGGCACCACTTGCCGGCTACACGCAGCTGCGTTCACTTGAGCTCACTGTGAACAAAATCACTGACATGGCCACGCTGCGCCCACTGCTGAACGCCGGCTGCTCCATTCCCGGTTTCTACCCGTGAGCTGTCACCGCCATCGAGACATTGGAGAAGTAGGCAACCACGCATTCAATGGCTGACTTGCTCAGTATCTTGACATGGTCATGCGGTGGTGCAGCGTCCCTGGGGTCAACGCCTAGTATCGAGGGACCATGTTCGTGACCGAGCTGTCCCTGACGGACTTCCGCAACTACTCCACCGCCAGCCTCGAGCTGTCCGCTGGAGTGAACGTTTTCGTCGGCTCCAACGGCCAGGGCAAGACCAACCTCGTCGAAGCTGTCGAGTATCTCTCCACCATGGCGTCCCACCGGGTCGCATCGTCGGCACCCCTGATCCGCGCCGGGTGTGATTCCGCCATCCTGCGAGCCAAGGTGCAGGCCGCCCACGATGACCCGCGCATCATCTCCGTGGAGATGGAAGTGGCCCATGGACGCGCCAACGTTGCGCGCCTCAATCGCGCGCCGGTGCCCAGGGCCCGCGACATGGTTGGAGCGCTGCGCACCGTCGTCTTCTCGCCCGTGGACCTCGCGATCGTGCGCGGCGATCCGGCTGATCGTCGCGGTTGGCTCGATTCCCTCGTCGTCACCCGCTGGCCACGCATGGCTGGCATTCGGCAGGACCTGGATCGTGTGCTCAAGCAGCGAAACGCTCTGCTGAAATCCATGGCTGGACGCTCCATGCGACC
>CBDTVQ010000126.1:0-6137 GCA_965364045.1 uncultured Tessaracoccus sp.
GCTGCGTCCCAGGGAGTCGTCAGGAAAGCAAAGTTGAACGCCTGATGCATTTCGTCAGGACGGACGTAGAGAGCGAGCCGGTCCAGATCCGGCACCCAGGCCTCGGCCACGAGCGCGCGGTCGCCGTCGTACTCCTCCAGGACGCCGTGCCAGCGACGATAGATCTCGTGGACGCCGTCCTGATCCCACATGGGCCCCAGATTGGTCCCCAGGAGTTCAGTGACCTCCTCCTGCTCAGGGAGGCCGGCTTCCTTCACGAGGCCGTGCGCGACGTCGACACGGAATCCGTCGACCTCGGCATCCAGCCAGTGACGCAGCACATCGTCGAAGGCGGCACGCACGCGTTCATCGTTCCAGTTCAGGTCTGGCTGCTTGACGTCGAAGAGATGCAGATACCACTGCTCGGGCGTGCCGTCCGGGCGGTGCACCCGGGTCCATCCGCAGCTGCCGAACACGCTGCTCCAGTTGTTGGGTGGTAGTTCGCCGTCGTCTCCCTGCCCGTCGCGGAAGATGTACATGTCTCGCTCGCTGGAGCCCGGCCCCGCTGCAAGCGCAGCCTCGAACCATTCATGCTCATCGGATGTGTGGTTGGGGACCAGATCGATGATGACCTTGAGCCGCAGGTCGTGGGCTCGCGAGATGAGTTCTCCGGCATCAGCCGTGTCACCGAAGAGAGGATCCACCACCGTGTAGTCAGCAACGTCATACCCGGCGTCAGCCATGGGGGACAGATAGAACGGCGACATCCAGATGGCGTCCACCCCCAGCTGTGCCAGGTAGGGGAGCCGTTCAATGATGCCCGGTAGGTCGCCGTAGCCATCGCCCGATGCGTCGGCGAACGAGCGGGGATAGATCTGGTAGATGACGGCGTTGCGCCACCACTCTGACTGGTTGCTCACAGTTGCTTCATTTCCTGGGTTTCGGGGACGATCGGACCAACTGCAACCCTACCGATCCGCGTAGGAATCCGGGGTGGCCCCACGGGGCGGTACTTCACATGGGGGAACCACCCGGCCGACGCCCTTGGGCGGGTACGGTGGTGGCCATGTCGAACCTTGCCTGGACCGTTGAGCGAGTACTGCCCGAGACCATTGCCGACCTACTTGAACTGATTGCCATACCGTCGATCTCCTCCATGGCGGAGCATGACGGTGATGTGCTGGCGGCCGCCAACCACGTTTCGAATCTCCTGACTCGTGTTGGTTGTCCCGAGGTGCGGACGCTCCAGGCTGGCGGCAAACCAGCCGTCTACGGTCATTTCCCGGCACCCGAGGGCAAACCGACAGTCCTGTTGTATGCGCACTACGACGTGCAACCCGCGGGAGACCCGGCAGCATGGACATCACCCGCATTCACCCCAGCGGAGCGAGCGGGGCGAATCTATGCACGCGGTTCTGCCGATGACAAGGGTGGCATCGCGATCCATCTCGCAGCGCTGCGGGTCTTCAACGGACTGCCCCCCGTGGGGGTCAAGATCTTCATCGAGGGTGAGGAGGAGATCGGATCGCCCTCGATGCCTGCACTGCTCGACAAGTACTCCGACGAACTCACCGCTGACGTCTACGTGATCGCGGATTCGGTGAACTGGGCAGTGGGCGAGCCAAGCCTCACGACAACCCTGCGAGGGGTCGTCGACGCCACGGTTCACGTCTCAACCCTGCAGACGGGTCTGCACTCCGGTCAGTTCGGTGGGGTGGTGCCTGATGCCCTCACCAGCCTCTGCAGACTTCTCGCAACGCTGCATGATGAACGCGGCAACGTGGCCATTGAGGGGCTCGTACAGACTCCCGGTCCGGAACTGGAATACCCGCTTGACCGGCTGAAGGCTGAAACCGGGGTCCTCGACGGCGTGGAGTTCATTGGTGACGGCTCGATGGTGGAGCGCATGTGGACCAAGCCTGCCGCATCAGTTCTGGCCATCGACACCACCCGCATCGCCGATGCCTCCAACACCCTCATCCCGAGCGCGAGCGCCAAGGTGAGCGTCAGGCTGGCCCCCGGCCAGGATCCCGCCCTGGCCGAGGAAGCACTCCGACAGCACTTGGTGACGAACGCGCCGTGGGGTGCCCATGTGCAAGTGGAACCGGGGCAACGCGGTGCCCCCAGCTCAATCGAACTTACGGGGCCACACGCGCAGGCAGCCAAGGATGCCTTCCAGAATGCCTTCGGCGTGGCGCCTGTGGAAATGGGCTGCGGGGGCAGCATCCCCATCGTGGCCGAGTTCGCGAAGCGTCATCCCGATGCGACGGTACTGGTAACCGCCATCACGGATCCGGACTCGCGCATGCACGGCATAGACGAGAGTGTCGACGTTGGAGACCTCGCGAAAGCAGCCGTCGCCGAAGCACTGCTCCTGCAGAACTTGGGCCAGTGACCCCACTCCTGGTTTCGGTTTGCCGCTGACCCCTGTGCGTCGAGGATCTGAGTGCAGGAACCTCCCGTGGAATGGGGTCTGACGCGGTTACTTGCGGGTCAGGACCGCCAGCAATGCCTGGGCGTAGGAGTTTTCGACGTCCTCGTCGATGAATGTTTGGTTGTGGCCGTCGATTGAGATCTGCACCTCGTGTCGTCCATCACGAAGGCTCAGGTGGTTGAAGGCGGATCCAAGGGCTTCGCGCAAGTGCGTCTCGTCCGGCAGCCAGATCGTCTGGTCCTGATCCACCGAATCCAGCGCCCATTCAGTGGTTCCGTTGAACGCGAGGATCGTTCCTGAGTCCAACATGCGGGCCTCGATGACCATGTCCGCCAGGTGGAACACATCGCCGGCCATCTCCGGGGCACTGATGGTGAACCGATCGCCCGCCCCGGGGCGCCACCGGAGCCCGGACTCGCGGAGCGCAAGTGCAAGTGACAGAGCGATCATCGAAGGGTCTCCTGATCTGTGGGTGGGGACACTGTTTAAGGGTACGCTGTGCTGGTGCTTCGCCCGGATGGCCGCCTGAGCCTCGACATCGACCCTGAAGAACGGGCGCCCCAAGACGCCTGCGGTGTTTTTGGTGTCTGGGCGCCGGGGGAGGACGTCAGTCAGCTGACGTACTACGGACTTTTCGCGCTTCAACATCGTGGTCAGGAATCGGCAGGCATTGCCGTCTCGAATGGTCGGCGCATCATGGTGTTCAAGGACATGGGGCTGGTGGCCCAGGTATTCGACGAGGCCACCCTCAGTTCCCTCAAGGGACGACTGGCTGTGGGACACACCCGCTATTCAACGACTGGTGCCTCCAATTGGCACAACGCCCAACCCACCTTCCGGGCGACCGCCACCGGCGGATTGGCGCTTGCCCACAACGGCAACCTGACCAATACCGAAGAGCTGCAGCAGTGGCTCGCGAAGCTGAACCCATCCGAGCGGGTGCCCGAGAAGAAGTCGATGGACTCCACCAACGACACCTCGTTGGTGACGGCGCTGCTCGTGAGTGTGGGCGACGATCTGGAAAAGGCTGCACTTGAGGTGCTGCCCCGGTTGCATGGAGCCTTCTGCATCACCTTCATGACAGAGACGACGCTGTTCGCCGCGCGGGACCCGCAGGGGATCAGGCCGCTGGTTCTCGGACGGCTGGAGAACGGCTGGGTTGTTGCCTCGGAGACGGCCGCACTGGACATTGTGGGCGCAAGCTTCGTCCGCGAGGTGGAGCCCGGCGAATTCATCGCCATCGACGAGGCGGGGTTGCGGGCGCAGCGGTTTGCACCTGCAGATCCCAAGGGCTGCCTGTTCGAGTACGTCTATCTGGCACGACCGGACACAACGATCGCAGGCCAGGGAGTCCACGCCACACGAGTGGAGATCGGCCGCCAGCTTGCCCGCGAGCATCCGGTGGATGCTGACCTGGTGATCCCAGTGCCCGAATCGGGTACGCCCTCAGCCATTGGCTATGCCCAGGAATCACGGCTTCCGTATGGCCAGGGGCTCGTCAAGAATTCCTACGTGGGACGCACATTCATCCAACCCAGCCAGACCATCCGCCAACTGGGCATCCGGTTGAAGCTCAATCCGTTGCGTGAGGTCATCGAGGGCAAGCGGCTCGTTGTGGTCGATGACTCCATCGTGCGGGGCAACACGCAACGTGCACTGGTGCGGATGCTTCGGGAGGCCGGCGCACGGGAAGTGCACGTGCGCATCTCCTCGCCTCCGGTGAAATGGCCGTGTTTCTACGGCATCGATTTCGCGAGCCGCGCGGAGCTCATAGCTCCCGGGCTGACTGTTGAGGAGGTCTGCCGATCCATCGGTGCGGACACCCTCGGCTACGTGTCGCTGGAGGGTCTGACGGCCTCCACCCACATTCCTGCCGGGCAGCTGTGCCGGGCTTGCTTCGACGGTGCCTATCCCGTGGCGATCCCGCCCGGTCAAGCTGAACTGCTGCATCTGGAGGAGACGTGAACCACAGCCCACAGAGCGCCTACGCGGCCGCCGGTGTCGACATCGAAGCGGGTGACAGGGCAGTGGAACTGATGAAGGCATCGGTGGCCCGCACCCGTCGCCCTGAGGTGCTGGGCTCCCTTGGCGGCTTCGCTGGCTTCTTCGATGCGAGTGCGCTGAAGAGCTTCCGGCAGCCGGTACTGGCATCGTCCACCGACGGCGTGGGCACGAAGGTGGCAATTGCCCAGGCACTGGACAAGCACGACACCATTGGTTTCGACCTCATCGGCATGCTGGTGGACGACCTCGTGGTCAGTGGCGCCGAGCCGCTCTTCGTGACGGACTACATCGCCTGTGGTCGCGTGGTTCCCGAGCGCATCGCCGCCATTGTCTCCGGTATCGCTGAGGCCTGCATCGTGGCTGGTTGCTCGTTGGTGGGCGGTGAAACCGCCGAACACCCCGGTTTGTTGGGGCCTGACGAGTACGACATCGCGGGTGCCACCACGGGGGTGGTCGAACGTGATTCCATCCTCGGGCCAAACCGGGTCAAGCCGGGCGACGCAGTGATCGGCATGGCGGCCTCCGGACTGCACTCCAACGGGTACTCACTCGTGCGCCACGTCCTGCTCAAGCAGACCGGCTGGTCGCTGGATCGCCACGTGGAAGAACTGGGGCGCACGCTGGGCGAAGAGCTACTCGAGCCCACGCGCATCTATGCGCTGGACGTCCTCGACCTGATTGGCAGGGCGGAGATTCATGCCATGAGCCACATCACGGGGGGAGGACTGGTCAACAACGTGGCCCGCGTCATTCCCGACGGGATGCGGGCGGTCCTGCGGCGCTCGTCGTGGACACCGGGCCCCATCTTCCAGCTCGTGCAGTCCGTCGGCTCCCTGAGTCAGGCTGACGTGGACGCCACGCTCAACATGGGAGTGGGCATGGTGGCGATCCTCCCGCAGGACCAGGTGAGCACCGCGCTGGCCGCGCTGCAGGTGCGTGGCGTGGAGAGCTGGGTCCTCGGTGAGATCGTCGAGCACGACGGCCCGGGGGCCGCCGAGCTGGCCTGACGATCCCCGGGAGTTCACCCACCCCGATAAGGACTGCCGAACCCGCCTGTGGGAACATCTGGGCACTGAGAGAGTGTGGTGGGTGTCATGGGTGATGTTGCGGGGACGCTCGTCAGTGTCCTGCCTATCCTGTTGCTCATCGGCGTCGGGATGCTTCTCCGTGTGACGAAAACGCTGGATGACACGGGCGTGGACACGTTGAAGAAGCTTGTGGTGAACATTGTCCTGCCGGCCGTGCTGTTCAACGCATTCCTGGCCATCGACTTCCAGATCGAATACATCGCCATCCTCTTCATCATCCCGGCGGTTTGTCTGCTGTTGCTGGCGTTGGGGCACCTTGCGAAGCGTGTACTCCCGGGCCATTCATCGGTGACGCCGTACTTGTTCACCGGATTCGAGTTCGGCATGGTGGGGATCGCTCTGTTCACTGCTGCCTACGGCATCGGAAATGTGCCTGTGGCGGGGATGGTGGGGCTCGGGCATGAGTTCTTCATCTGGTTCGTCTACGTCACCCTGCTCCGCCGCACCATGGAGGGAGCGGTTTCGCTGAGCGAGACGGTCCGCTCTTTCGTTGCCTCGCCCGTCATCATCGCCATCGCGGCCGGTCTGCTGCTCAATGTGGTGGGCCTGGGGCCGGTCCTGGCGAGTAATCCGTTGGGGGCGGCACTGCTGCAGACGCTCTCCTACCTGGCCGCCATCATCGTTCCGGTGAT
>CBDTVQ010000127.1:0-6011 GCA_965364045.1 uncultured Tessaracoccus sp.
TGCCCGTGGAAAGGATAAGTGGCATGGCCACCGTTAGTTACCGTCAAGCATCCCGTGTATACCCCGGCTCGGATCGAGCAGCCGTCGAAAAACTGGACCTGGAGGTCGCCGACGGCGAGTTCATGGTCCTCGTTGGCCCGTCCGGTTGTGGCAAGTCCACATCGCTGCGAATGCTGGCAGGCCTCGAAGAGGTCAACTCCGGCAACATCTTCATCGGTGACCGTGACGTCACTGATCTTCCGCCCAAGGACCGCGACATCGCGATGGTCTTCCAGAACTACGCCCTCTACCCCCACATGACCGTGGCGGACAACATGGGCTTTGCACTGAAGATGCAGAACACCCCCAAGGCCGAACGCCAGACGCGTGTGGCCGAAGCTGCCCGTCTGCTGGGTCTTGAGGACTTCCTCAACCGCAAGCCGAAGGCCCTCTCCGGTGGTCAGCGCCAGCGCGTGGCCATGGGTCGCGCCATCGTCCGCCAGCCGCAGGTGTTCCTCATGGACGAGCCGCTGTCGAACCTCGATGCCAAGCTTCGCGTCTCCACCCGCACCCAGATCGCTGCACTCCAGCGTCGTCTCGGCGTCACCACTGTTTACGTCACGCACGACCAGACCGAGGCCATGACAATGGGCGATCGCGTGGCCGTGTTGAAGGACGGGCTTCTCCAGCAGGTGGACTCCCCGCTCGACCTCTACGACACTCCACTGAACCTGTTCGTGGCCGGCTTCATCGGCTCGCCCGCCATGAACCTGCTCGAAGGCGACGTTGTCGACGGCGGCGTCCGGATCGGTGATTACACCGTCCCCGTCCCCCGCGACATCCTCGCGAAGGCCTCGGGCGAGAAGCGCCTCACCGTGGGCATCCGCCCCGAGAACTTCAATGTGTCCGACACCAGCGAGGGCATTGCCCTCGACGTCGCACTCGTCGAAGAGCTTGGCGCTGACTCCTACCTCTACGGCACCCTGGCCGGCCTCTCTGAGGCAGATCTCGTCGACGCACAGCAGATCATCGTCCGCATGGAGGCACGCAAGGCGCCACACAAGGGTGACCTCGTTCACCTCACCTCTTCCAACCCTGACGGTGTACACGTGTTCAGCAACGATACGGGTCTGCGTCTCAACAACCTCTGATCCCGCAGCACCTTCATCCAACGCATTGGGCGTCCGCTTTCGGCGGGCGCCCAATGCGTTTGTTGCACTACGGTGATGCGCATGGCTGAACTCGGCAGGTGGACCAACGCGATCCGCACGGGCCTGGCAACCGACACCTCCCACGGTGCCGTCGTGCCCCCCATCCACATGTCCAGCAACTACACCTTCGAGGCTCCTGACAAGCCTCGCACCTACGACTACTCACGCTCGGGCAACCCCACCCGTGATCTGTTGAACGATGCACTGGCAGGGCTTGAAGGTGGCGCGGGCGCCACCAGCCTCGCCACCGGGCTCGCGGGCTTCACCCTGCTGGTTGAAGCACTGGTGCCGGCAGGGGGTCGGGTCGTCGTGCAGCATGATGCCTACGGCGGAACCTGGCGATTGTTCAGTTTTCTGGCCGCCCAGGGGCGGCTGGCGGTGGACTTCGTGGATTTCAATGACCCCGTCGCGTTCACCAAGGCACTCGATTGGCAGCCCCGACTGGTGATGGTGGAGACACCTTCCAATCCGCTCCTGCGCATCACGGACATCCGCGCCACTGCTGACGCCGCTCATGCGGCTGGCGCCCTCTGCGTCGTGGACAACACTTTCTGCTCACCCCTGCTGCAGCGACCGCTGGAATTGGGTGCTGACATCGTGCTGCACTCCACCACCAAGTTCATCAACGGGCATTCCGACGTGGTGGGTGGCGTCGTCGTCGCACGGGATCCCTCGCTGCATGCGGACCTGCGGCTGTGGGCCAACGTCCTGGGTCTGACCGCGAGTGCATTTGATTCCTACCTCACGTTGCGCGGACTGCGCACTCTCGACGCCCGGTTGAGGGTGCACGACGAAAACACCCGCGCCCTCCTCGTTGCGATCGCTGGGCATCCAGCCCTCTCGGCCCTGCACCATCCGGGGCTGGAGGACCACCCGCAGCACGCCCTGGCCGCACGCCAGCAGTCCGGTTTCGGTTCCATCCTCAGCCTCGAGCTGGCTGGTGGCTGGGACGCCGTCGGCCGCTTCCTGGACGGACTGCAGGTCTTCCATCTGGCCGAATCGCTGGGAGGTGTGGAGTCGCTGGTCAGCCACCCGGGAACGATGACACACGCCGGCATGTCAGAGGCGGCACGGGCCGAGGCGGGGATCACGGCAGGGCTGCTGCGCCTCAGCGTTGGGATCGAGGGGCGCGATGATCTCGTGGCCGTTTCCCTGGAGGCCCTCGACCGCGCGCGCTGAGCCCCACACGCGAAGCCGTACTAGGGTAAGGCCCATGCCCAGGTTCCTCGCTGCAAAACCGGATGCGAATCTCATCCGGCTGCCGTGGAACGTGCCGTTGGAGGATTGGCCCACCCATACGCTGGTCGCTCTCCCACGAGGCATCTCCCGCCACGTCGTGCGGTTCATCCAGGCAGGCGACGACATCCTGGCGGCCAAGGAGATCCTCGAAGAGGTGGCGGTGCACGAGTACCGGCAACTGACCGAGTTGCGCCGGTTGGATGTGCCGTCGGTGGAGCCAGTCGGCGTCGTGATGGGACGCGTCGATGATGACGGGGCCCCATTGGACCCAATCCTGTTGACCCGCCACCTTCCGTTCTCGCTCCCCTATCGGGCGCTTTTCTACTCGGGCGTTAAGCTCGACACTGTCAACCGGCTTCTCGATGCGATGGTGGCGCTCTTCGCCCGTCTCCACCTCACAGGTTTCTACTGGGGTGACGTGTCACTGTCCAACATCCTCTTCAGGCGTGATGCCGGCGAGTTCGCCGCCTATCTCGTGGATGCCGAAACCGGCGAGATCCACGACGAACTGACCAAGGGCCAGCGGACCCATGATCTGCAGATCGCCCGCGTCAACCTCTTCGGCGAATTCTGTGATCTGGAGGCCGGCGGCATGCTGGATGCCTCCCTTGATCCGCAATGGCTCGTGGACACCATCGAGGAGCGCTACGCGAACCTGTGGAGCGAGCTGACCGACGCCGAGGAATTCTCCGAGTCCGAGATGTATCGCCTCGAGGGCCGCGTGCGACGGCTCAACGCGCTCGGCTTCGACGTGGCGGAGATCGACGTCACCACCTCACGCGATGGCAGCAAAATTCGTATGCAGCCCAAGGTGGTGGAGGCCGGTCATCACGCCCGCCGTCTCATGCGCCTCACCGGACTCGACGCCGAGGAGCACCAGGCCCGGCGGTTGTTGAACGACATGGACACCTACCGCACCAAGTTCCCGCAGACCATGGGTGAGAGCGTCATCGCCCACAAGTGGCTCATGGAGGTGTTTGAGCCCGCAGTGACCCGCATCCCCGAGCACCTGAAGGGCAAGCGTGAACCTGCACAGTTCTTCCATGAGCTTCTGGACTACCGCTGGTACCAGTCGCAACGGGAGCACCGGGAGGTCTCCATCACCGACGCGGCCGCCGGCTACATCGCCGACGTCCTGACCACCCTGCCGGATGAGCACATGGGCAACGTCAACCCCGTGGGCCAGGAACTGCAGAACAAGTACGATCCCAGCCACGGTTTCGTGGACGACGACTATGAGGCTCCCTACGACCCGTGGGAGGACAGCGACCAGGAAGTGGCCGAGCCTGCGTCACCGTTCGGGTTCGACATCAATGCACTGCGGGCCCGCGCGGCTGAGCGCGAGCAATCCTAGAGATCGCGCAACCTCCTGAACGCCCTAGACTGCGTCACGTGAGTTTCCATCTGTATGACACCGCGACGCGCGCAGTGCGCCCGTTCGTTCCGCTCAAGGACGGCAAGGTGTCCATCTACCACTGCGGCCTCACGGTGCAGGGTTCGCCACACGTGGGCCACATCCGCAAGGAGGTCGTGTTCGATGTCCTGCGCCGCTGGCTGGAGCACCAGGGACTCGAGGTCACCGTCGTCGCAAACGTCACCGACATCGATGACAAGATCCTTTCCAAGTCTGCCGCGGCCGGTGTTCCTTGGTGGGCACACGCCTACCACTACGAACGTGAACTCCACGACGCCTACGCCTCCCTCGGGTGCATCCCCCCCACCTACGAGCCGCGTGCCACCGGACACATTCCCGAGATGGTCGAGTTGATGACGACGCTGGTGGAATCAGGGCATGCCTACGTCGCAGCCGATGACTCGGGCGACGTCTACTTCGATGTGCGGAACTGGTCCCGCTACGGGGAACTCTCCGGCATGAAGCTCGACGAGATGGAGCCGGCCGCCGACGCGGACCCTCGTGGCAAACGTGACCCACGTGACTTCGCACTGTGGAAGGGTCACAAGCCCGGCGAGCCGGAGACGGCATCCTGGGCCACTCCATGGGGCCGCGGACGCCCCGGCTGGCACCTTGAATGTTCTGCGATGGCGGGCAAGTACCTGGGCGACACCTTCGACATCCATGGTGGCGGAATCGATCTGCGCTTCCCCCACCACGAGAACGAACTGGCCCAGTCCGCCGCTGCCGGGCGCGGTTTCGCCCGCTACTGGATGCACAACGCCTGGGTGACCATGGCTGGCGAGAAGATGAGCAAGTCGCTCGGCAACACGGCGCAGGTCTCCGAAGTCACGAAGACCCACGATCCCCGTGCCGTCCGATACTTCCTCCTGGCGCCGCACTACCGCTCCACCATCGAGTTCTCAGCCTCCGACGCCGAGACCCTCGGCTCGTTGGCCGAGGCGGAAAAGGCCATCGCGCGCATCGATTCGTTTCTGCGGCGGGCGCTGGAACGCACCGGTGTGCTCAACCCGGAGAACACTCCACCCTCGATCCCCCAGTGGAATGACTTCGAGAAGTCGATGGACGATGATCTCGGTACGCCCGGGGCCATCGCGGCACTGTTCGACGCCATCCGTTCCGGCAATCAGGCGTTGGCTGAGAACGACGAGGGCGCCGTACGTGAGCACTTGTCCGCCGTCCACGCGATGCTCGAGGTACTGGGCCTTGATCCTGGCGCCCCCGAATGGGCCGGCGCATCTGTTGTGGACGATCTGACCCCCGTCGTTGACGGTCTCGTCGCGCACCTCCTGGAACAGCGAGCCGCTGCCCGGGCAGCGAAGAACTGGTCCGCTGCCGATGCGATCCGCGACACCCTGGCCGCACTCGGCCTCACAATCGAAGACACACCGAGCGGTCCCCGCTGGAATTTGGAGAAGAACTGATGGCTGGAAATTCAACGCGCCGTGGCGCGACGACCAAGGGCAAGAACAAAACCGCTGGCTCGGGCGGACGCGTCCGCCGAGGGCTGGAGGGTCGCGGCCCCACACCCAAGGCTGAGGATCGCACCTACCACAAGGCTCACAAAACGAAGAAGGACGCCGACAGGCGCGGGCAGGGCAAGCCGAAGAAGTCCACCCAGTCAGCGGTGGGTGCCGACTGGGTCGTGGGACGCAACCCCGTGCACGAGGCGTTGCTGGCAGGTCTGCCCGTGAGGAAGGCCTACATTGCCGAGGGTGCGGAGCGCGACGACCGACTGCGCGACATCCTCAAGTTTGCTGCTGACAACGCCGTTCCCATGCTCCAAGTGACCCGCGCCGAATTGGACCGGGTCACCGGGGACCTCGTCCACCAGGGCGTCGCGCTCCAGCTACCCCCCTTCGAATACGCGGATCCCGAGAGCGTCTTCGCCGATGCCTTTGAAGCAGCGGGCGCGGGCCTCGTGGTGGCCCTGGACAGCGTGACGGACCCCCGCAATCTGGGCGCCATCGTGCGCTCCGCCGCCGCCTTCGGCGCGCAGGGCGTCATCATCCCGGCCCGCCGGTCCGCTTCCATGACCGCCACTGCCTGGAAGGCCTCCTCCGGCGCGGCCGCCCGCATCCCCGTCGCCATGGCCACGAACCTCAACCGTGCCATCACCCAGGCAAAGAAGATGGGCTTCACAGTGGTGGGGCTCGCCGGCGAGGGCG
>CBDTVQ010000128.1:0-5988 GCA_965364045.1 uncultured Tessaracoccus sp.
TGGGGGAGCGGTGCTGGTCGCTGTCGGGCCTCCTGCGCCCCGATGAGGTGGGGGAGGTGCTGGACCTGGAACTACCTGAGGGGCGTGAGTCCGACACCTTGGGAGGCCTCATCACCGAGCGTTTGGAGCGCTTCCCGGAGGTGGGCGATGAGGTGACAATTGAGGTGCGTGACGAGTCCCAACCCGAGCAGGACGGTCTGCCCAGGCCGATGGCGGCCCGCCTCGCCGTCACACGACTCGACGGATGGCGGGTCGACAGAGTGATCCTCATCATCGAAGAACTCGACGTCGAGGAATCCACCAATGATTGATGTCACGGCCATCCTCATCGCGGTTGCCCTGCTGCTCGGCAACGCATTCTTCGTTGGCGCCGAGTTTGCGCTCATCGCCGCCCGCCGAACCCAGATCGAACCACGGGCTGCTGATGGCTCGCGGGCGGCACGGATCACGCTGCGCGCCATGGAGCGTGTCTCGCTCATGATGGCCGGTGCTCAACTGGGTATCACGATGTGCTCGCTGGGTCTCGGTGCCATTGGTGAGCCCGCCGTGGCACAGGCGCTGGAGATTCCGTTGGCCAGCATCGGTGTGACTGGCGCAGCCCTGCACACTGTTTCGTTCATCATCGCCCTGGCGATCGTCGTGTTCCTGCACATGGTGCTGGGGGAGATGGTGCCGAAGAACATCGCCATTGCTGGACCGGAACGCTCAGCTCTGGTCCTGGCGCCCATCCTCTACGGCATCGTGCTGGTCCTGCGGCCGCTCATCTGGCTCCTCAACTGGGTCGCCAACGCGGTGCTCCGCGTCATGAAGGTGGAGCCGAAGGATGAGGTGGCATCGGTCTTCACCGCCGAACAGGTGTCCGCGTTCATCGCTGAATCGCGTCAGGAGGGTCTTCTTGAAGAGAACGAGCACCGGCTCCTGTCCGGATCCGTGACCATCAGCAGCGAGACCGTGAACACAGTAATGCTTTCCCTCACGGATCTCGTCGCGCTGCCGCGGGTCGCAACCGCAGCCGAAGTCGAACAGGAGTTCATCCGCACCGGGTACTCCCGCTTCCCCGTCTCGGAGCCTGACGGACAGCTGACCGGCTACATCCACCTGAAGGACTTCCTTTCCCTGACGGAGGCGGAGTCCCACCAGCCCCTGAGCCGGCACATGATCCGGCCCCTGGTCACGATCCCGCAGAACGCGACCCTGGAGGTTGCCCTCAAGACAATGCAGGCATCAGGCACTCACTTCGCCGTTGTTGTCGACGACTCCGAAACACCGGTCGGAGCGGCGATGCTGGAGGACGTCGTCGAGCGGCTGATTGGAGAGGTGAAGGACGCTGCGCAGGTGTCGCGTCGAGTCTGAGACCACGTCTGGGTCGGGACCATTGCGACACGCGGCTGCTCGTGCCTCGTCGCCGCTACTCGATCACCTGTGAATGCCAATGCCTCCAGCGCCCGAAACACGGTCGGGCGCGAGGTTGTGGCCAACTCAGCCATCGTGTCCACGTGGAGCCACGCCTGGTCTTGATCGTCGGTGAAGTTCGCCAACGCGATCAGCACCAACTTGTGGGTCGCGTTCGGCACCTGCCTGGTTACTTTGGTGGTGCTGACACGATCACTCCTTGGCTTGAATCATGCCCTCCATCAAACCTGGGCCGGTTCAGTGCCGACCGGTGGCGTGAGGGGTGGTTGGGCGGCCAGGCCAGCCATGAGCGCTCGGTGGGCCCTGCCCAGCTCATCCGCATCCAGGTGTTCAGCAATCTCCCGTTCCACCACAGCTGCTCCGACCAGGCCACGGGCGTCCAGTTGTCGCGCCAGTTCACGGTGCAGCCACGGTAAGTCCCATTCGAGCCGGATGGCTTCCGAGATGCCGGCGAGGCCTTCGTCTGGTGAGTAACTGGACAACAGGGCCGCCCGACATCCATTCAGCTGAGCAGACCAGGGTGCGATCAGAAGTGCCTGTTCCAGGACTGCAAGCGCTTCGCTGCCATCCGTGGCACCGGCTTGGGCGTCAGCGATGGCCGAACTGTGCGCGTCCATGAGCGTCTGGGCCGCATGCTCATCGGCTGAACCGCCGGCCCTGGTGAGCTGGAGGTATCGGTAGGCGCGGAAGAAGTGGAAGAAGCGGAGCCTCGACACGCCGGATCCTGTCGCAGTCGCGAACAGGGCAGTCTTCAGTTCGTCCTGTTCAAGGTCGGGGAATGCGCCGCGGAGGAGGGCGATGCCTCCGGCCGTGAGCGCCGCGGAGACCGAGGTGCCGGACTGTCCTTCGTCCAGATGTGCGTCGCTGTCCCGCGGGCCCTCGCTCGCGACCACGACAAGCGCCTGCCCTGCCTCAGCAGCAGGACATGTGTAACCCACCTCTCCCCTGTTCCCTGCGGCAACAACTACGATCACGGACTCCGCCCACCGTTTTGCCGCAGTGCAGGCCTCACACGGATTTGCAGTCGAACACCGCTCTGGGAGGCGCTTGAACTCGAGGCTAACGAGAGCAACGTCGATGTCACGACCCTCAAGGGCCTCGATCCCTGCGGCGACGGACCTTCGATACACGAGCCCGTCGCTCTCGGCCACCTCGGCTAAAATCGCGCGTGCTTCTGGGGCGGTCTGCCGGAGCAGGTCCAGCATGTCGTCGCCGTGCGTGCGGGCACCTGCACCCCCGCGGCGCCGCGGGCGAATTGTAAAAGTCTCGGCGACAAATGACTCATTGAGCGGATCGCGCACTTGGGCATCGACCACACCAATTCGGACGCCCTGTCCTCGCATGAATACCTCATGAAGCGAGGCGACCCCGGATATTAGGTTGACAGCAGCGAGGTCGACCATCTCGGCGGCTCAGGAGTTCACGATCTCGTCGAGAAGATCAGCCTCGGACAGCGCCATCGCCTCCGTCGAGGACACGGCGTCGATCAACTCCTCGACCTCGACGGCGCGTGTCTCGTTGACCGCGGCCCCGTCCCCGGCGACCCCCAAGAGTTGCAGCTTCGTTCGGAACTCTTCCCTCAAGGCAGGGGTCAACCTGAAGCGGTCTGCCTCAGTCAGGTCCTTGGAGTGCAGCGCTGAGAGTTGTGCCTTCATCAGGAAGGCTTTGGCTTGGTCTGGC
This sequence comes from uncultured Tessaracoccus sp., assembly GCA_965364045.1. Classification (GTDB taxonomy): domain Bacteria; phylum Actinomycetota; class Actinomycetes; order Propionibacteriales; family Propionibacteriaceae; genus Arachnia. The sequence goes on from CBDTVQ010000128.1 coordinate 3,094, forward strand.
TGCTCCTCGACGCCTTTACGAACTGCCTCCTCCAGTGGCCCGAATATATCGGCGAGTTCCCGCAGATCCGACCGCGTGGATGTGACGCCGAGGCGTACGAGGATGAAGTCGGAGTCGAGGTAGCGCTCACCGTCCGCCCAGTGCAGGCGGCCATCCACGACTCGGAGGTCATCAAGGATTCTGCTCGTGGCTGGAGTGTCGATCGCCACGAAATACCCTGGACGGACCGGATTCTCGTGTCCCTCATCGGTGCTGAACGAGTCATGGACGCCCAAGACATACTTGTCTCCAAGCTCGAAAACTGAGTCAATCACGGAGGTCACAGGTGAAATGAGGTCGAGCATGCTGGATAGCTGCGCCACCTTGATGGCCTTGGCGAGCTCCGCGACCGATTCGATCAAACCACTCACACCGTCATACGTTTTCTTGCGCATGAGCGCGAGTGCGAACTCGATAGCCCCTCCGTTGTAGGGAATGGGCGGGGAGAGCGGATACCTCAGCCGAACGGCGTCCTGCAGGTTGACCAAATTTTTCCCACCACCCAGCTCGACCTCACCCATCGTGGCAGGGAAAGCGACTTCCTTGTTATCGAACTTGAACTTCAGTGAACTCTGCACGATGGGCGCGTAGTCATTGAGCCACTCCCGATCATGCACGAGCCAAGCCTCTTGCAGCCAGAGCTGCACGTAAACGGTTCCTGGGAGAGATGGAGGAGGCAGTTCGTCGTCGCCACCAGCTTCCCGCACCCGTCCGTAGACCTTGCCCAGCGCTTCCCCGTAAGGGCCCTCCGAGAAGAACTCGAACAGATTTCTGACCCACCCCATGTCGACCCCCCGATCCACACGCATTAAGCGATAAGGATAAACGTAGCCCCGACGAGGCACCCTGGGAGTCCTTTGGCGGAAGATATGGACACAACACCATCTGCTGGGGATGCTCGACGGCATAGGAATTGCTGTGCAGGGCACTCCTTCTTTGCGCCCCCCAGCTCCGGGGGATGGGTTAGCCCGAGAACTCGAACAGCGACAGCGTCAGCATTGGGGTGTAGGAGCCGGGTGCGACGGTGATCGGTGTCTTCAGGAACAGGGCGGCGTTGACCGACCAGGAACCCGTGGGGCTGATGGCGGTGGATGATGAGGGAGAGCCGACAGGTTCTGGTCCACGAGTCCACCGCGCTGCTTCCTGTGTCCAAACACGGGTTCACTTCGTCTCCGGCCGCGACCTCGCCCAGATCGGTGTCTCCGCTCAACGCGGGGGCTCAACCGAGGTGGACCGCCGAGATGTCCGGCTGCGCTGCGTCTCCCGCGAAGTCGCTCGAGGGACCCAGAACATTCCAGAATGCGGACTGGTTAATCCGGTCGGGGAACAAGCGGGTGTCGGTCACGGTTACGGTCGGCAGTGTGACGCTGAACTCGCGGATCATGGGGTGGTGCGGTCTTGGCCAGCTTCGTCATTTTGCCGGCCACCCTCATGGCAAGCACACCCTGTTCCCTGTACTGCATTATTTGGACGTCGACATTGGCGTCATCTGAGGACGCCGTCACCTGCGTGGTCACCGTGCCGGCCGGGACGCTGACCGCAGGGGTCGTGTGGGAGTGCGGAGCACTCGTGTCCGGCGAGATGCCGGTGAATGACTTCGACCCGTATGTGCTGGTCAATGTCAGGTCAACCGTTTACAGTCGCTCATCTAGAGGTATGGACAATTGCTCGAGACTGCACATGCCGTGTTCTCATCTCTCCGGCTACATCATTTTGACAATCCCATGTCTTGGCTATTGATCTAAGCGGACTAAACTCAGGGGTGTGATACGCCCGCGCCGGGCATTCACTATCCCATTCACTTTCCGCGGTCGGTGGTCGAGTTCAGGTCGTGGTTCGGCGCCGTCGCCGACGCTGACCCCTCCGTCGGTGAACGAATGCGAATTCGATCCGCGCAACCCCGCGCCGACCTTCATGAGCGTGAACCCATTGGTGGGCGTGGGAGCGGCCTCATTCACGACTCGTACGTCAAGTGGGAGTGCAGTCGAGTTGCGCGCGTGGCATCCTCCCTGCCCCTCGAAGAGGTAAGTGCAGGCAGTGCAGCCACCTCGCGAGGCCGCGGGCATCGGATCTAGGGCATACGCGCCGAGGACGCCGTGATGCCCCCGGGCCTTCTCATTGGGCCATTCGGCTTCTTCCCACAGAGCCGCTACGTGCTCGGGACGGCGGCTGTTGAATCTCGGAGCACGAGCATCGTCGCAATCTCTATGTGACGTGCCTCCGGCTTTCCCTTCCTGTGGACCAGCAGGACTGTTTCGACAGCTCGTCGACCCATGTCAGTCAGGGGTTGGTGAACGGCGGAGAGAGGCGGCGTGGCCAAGACGGCAAGCGGGGTGTCGTCGTAGCTGATGATGCTCAGGTGCGTAGGGACCGTCAGCCCGAATTCGGCTGCGGCTTGAAGTACCCCCATGGCCTGTGAGTCGCTCCCCGTCATGATCGCGGTCGGCCTGGGTCCCGGGCCACGAAACCACTCGATTGCAGTCAACCGTGCTTCATTGGCGGCGAAAGCACACTGTCGGATGAACGGTTCGCTCAAAGTGATGCCTGCCTGCGTGCAGGCGGAGAGGAAGCCGTCGAGCCGGGCCATCGCGCTGAGGGACTGGGAGGGGCCGGACAGGACGCCGAGCCTCGAGTGGCCGAGCGAGATCAGGTGCTCGGCCGCTGAGCGTCCCCCGAGCCAGTTGGTGGCCCCGACGGAGATGACGTCGGGGTGGGAGGAATCCAGCGGGTCGATGACGACCATCGGGAGCCGTGCGTTCAACACATTCTCGTACAGCTCAGGATCGATGCTGGCGGTGAGGACCACGGCGCCGATCCGGTTTGCTGACAGAAGGCGGTGCGTCAGTGCAGCCGTGC
>CBDTVQ010000129.1:0-5900 GCA_965364045.1 uncultured Tessaracoccus sp.
CGCTCGGCGACGGGGCCGAGGTGGCCGCCGTCGACAGCACCGTCGTACACGTTCCCGCGTCCCCGAACCAGCTCAATCCTGCCGCCCGAGCGCATCGGCTGATCGGTGACCTCTCGGCCATCCTGATGGGCTTCGACGTGGACCCCACGGCCACCACGCTGCACAACTACTTGGCCGTCCGCGAGGACGCACTCGCCGCTGGCGTGGACGTCATGGCCGACGAGATCGGACTGCTGACGCTGTTCGCCGACCTGGCCGAGCTGGGCCGCAACCGTCCTTTCGACGAGCAGGCCAGCACCGAGCTGCGGGTGCATTCGGATCGTGAGCACTTCCACCGCTACCTGACAACGCTCGACATCGAGCGTGCCGGACTCCCCACGCACTTCGTCGACCGCTTGTCCACCGCACTGCGCCACTACGGCGTGGACTCCCTGGAGCGCACACCCACTCTGGAAGACGCCGTCTTCCGCGTCTTTCTGGCACAGAAGCGGATCGCCTCCGACGTTCCTCTGGTGCTCGGGATCCTCGATCGCTGGATCTCGGAGCCGGCTCCTGACACAGATCGCGCCGCCACTGCTCGCGCACAGCTGGAACGACTGGTGCGGGCCACACAGCTCCGGTTCCCCACTGTGGGAGACCTCGCCCGGTCTGTCCGTTTCCGCTGGTTCGACCAGCCGCTGGTGGACGCCGAGCGCGCCTCGATCATCGCTGGGGTGGGCGACGAGGTGGAGGCCCTTGCCGCACATCCCGACGCCCCGGACTATGACCACCGCATCGCCAAGCTGGCCGCCATTCCCGAGTGGACCGCGAACTTCCTGGCTGCCCGTCTGGGTCAAGGCACGCCTGCTCACGAGCCGATGCTCGAGGTGCTGCTGCGCAAGTACTACACCGAATACGATCTCTCCGACGTGACGTGCCGCACCATCGACGGCCGCTCGGTCATCCTTGCCAACTACGTCCTCGATGGCCGTCCACGTCGCTTCATCGGCTCTGTGGGCACTGCCGACGAACTGCTGGCCGATGGTGCGCTTGCCACCCTGGTGGCGCAGCAGGTGGCCGAACGCACACCGGGTCACGACTCCGTCGTCGAGCTCTACGTCCTGTGGCCGGAACACTCCGACGCCGACGAGATGTCCACCGAGTTGCTCGAGCGGTTGCAGTCCTGGCAGTGGGACCCCTCCGTCAAGCGCGTCGCCATCGGCGTCTGCAGCCCCGACGGCAAGGTGGAGTACCGCACCTTCCGGCTCACGGACTCCGCCCCAACCGAGGATGAGCGCATCCGCGACCTGCACCCGATGACGGGCCGCCAGCTGGATCTGTGGAGGCTGCGGGAGTACCACACCACTCGCCTACCCGCCCCGGCCGACGTGCTGCTGTTCGACTGCGTCGCCAAGTCCAACCCGCAGGACAGGCGACTCGTGGCCATGGCCCAGGTGCGCCAGCTCGCCGTCATCCGCAACGACGACGGAGTGCTCGTCAGCCTGCCCCACGCCGAACGCGCCGTCGCGAACTGTCTTGAGGCCATCCGGCGGACCCGTTCCGCCCGCGGCCCGGCTGGCTCGAAGCTGGACGTGAACCACGTCTGGGTGCACGTCTGGCCGGAGATTGACATCGATCTGGTGGACATCACGCCCATGCAGGACCGCATCACGCCACTGTCCGACGGCGCAGGCATCGAAGAGGTGCTGTGCCAGGGCCGGTTCGTGCGGGGCGATCGTCTCGTACCGCTGGCGGTGTGTTTCCACGCACAGCCGGGCGCCGGGGTCACCACCACGATCACCGCGCCACCGTCGGAGCCGCTCAAGCCGCTCGACGACTACGCCGGCAAGGTGCTGCGTGCGCGCCGTCGGGGCCTGGTGTATCCGTACGAGCTGACCGCAGCGCTGGCCGGCAAGGGTGGCTCGATCGTTGAGCTCGACCTCGATGCAGACGGACGCCTCACCGAGGTGGACCGTGCGCCCGGCCGCAACACGGCTGGCATCATCTGCGCCCGCGTCACCACCCCTACGACGCTCCACCCCGAGGGAATCACCCGCATTGTCCTGTCCGGCGATCCCACCAAGGGGCTCGGCGCCGTGGCGGAGCCGGAATGCGCCCGCATCATCGCCGCCATCAACCTCGCCGAAGAACTCGATGTGCCAGTGGAGTGGTACACGCTCAGCTCCGGCGCTCGCATCTCCATGGATTCGGGCACAGAGAACATGGACTGGGTGGGGGCCGCACTGCGACGCATCGTCGAGTTCACACAGGGCGGCGGCGAGATCAACGTCGTCGTCGCTGGCATCAACGTGGGCGCCCAGCCGTACTGGAATGCCGAGGCGACCATGCTGATGCACACCAAGGGCATCCTCGTCATGACCCCCGATTCCGCCATGGTGCTCACCGGCAAGCAGTCGCTGGACTTTTCCGGCGGTGTCTCGGCCGAGGACAACTTTGGAATCGGCGGCTACGACCGCGTCATGGGTCCCAACGGTCAGGCCCAGTACTGGGCCAAAGATCTGGGCTCGGCCATGGGCATCCTCATCTCCCACTACGAGCACACCTGGGTGGCTCCCGGCGAGGCCGGACCCCGCAAGGCCGCAAGCGTGGACCCTGTGGATCGTGACGTGTCCGATTACCCGCACGCCGGCGACTTCGCGACCGTGGGCCAGATTTTTTCAAAGCAACACAACCCGGACCGGAAAAAGCCCTTCGACATCCGCACCGTCATCGCGTCGGTGTGTGACCAGGACCATGCTCGCGTCGAGCGCTGGGCTGGCATGGCAGAGGCCGAGACTGCCGTCGTCGTCGACGCCCGTATGGGCGGTCACTCAGTGAGCGTCATCGGCATCGAGTCGACGCCGGTGCCACGCGCCGGATTCCCTCCCACGGACGGCCCTGACACCTTCACCGCCGGCACGCTGTTCCCGCGGTCCTCGAAGAAGGTGGCGCGCGCCATCAATGCGGCCTCAGGCAACCGGCCCCTGGTGGTGCTGGCCAACCTTTCGGGCTTCGACGGCTCACCGGAATCCATGCGGAACCTGCAGCTCGAGTACGGCGCCGAGATTGGCCGGGCCATCGTCAACTTTGACGGCGCAATAGTCTTCGTCGTCATCTCCCGCTATCACGGTGGCGCTTTCGTCGTGTTCTCCAAGCGGCTCAACGAGAACATGACCGTGCTCGCCATCGAGGGGTCGTTCGCCTCCGTCATCGGCGGTGCGCCCGCTGCGGCAGTGGTGTTCGCCCGCGACGTGGACCAGCGCACCAGTTCAGACCCGCGGGTCGCCGGGCTGGAAGCCAGGCTCCGCGAGGCGGCCCCGGAGGACCACGCCGAGCTGCAGCTCGAACTGGCTGATGCGTCTGCCTCGGTGAGGGCCGAGAAGATCTCCGAGGTGGCAGCCGAGTTCGACGGCGTCCACAACATTCACAGAGCCGTCGAGGTGGGCTCCGTGGACAGGGTGATCTCCCTGGCGGAGCTCCGCCCATCCATCGTCAACACCATCGAGGCCCACCAAAAAACCGCCCCTTGAGTGCCGCCCGTGAGGCACGCCCAGCTCGTTCCTCACGGGGCCACTCAGGACGCAGAGACGGGCGGCTGCCCATCAGGCCTCAACCACCTCCAACAGCAACTCCAGCACATGCCGGTAGGTCTCGCCCGTGGCACGGCTCATGCCCATCTCGCAGGTGCGGTTGCTGGAAAGATGGGCGTCATAGGTGCCACTCATCACTTCAGCGGCCTCAGCCTTGGTGGCGGATGCGGTCAACTCCGGATGCAACATGCCACGGTCGCCCGCGAAGCCGCAGCAGCCCGCCGCAAGGGGGATCACGACCTCCTCGGCGCAGGCCTGCGCCAACAACGTCAGCGCAGGAACGTTGCCCTCGTGTCGATCCGTGCAGGTGGGGTGCAGCACTATCGAGCCCAGCCTGCGCGTCGGGGTCAACCGGTCCAGAAGACGCTCAGCCGTGTAGCGGGTGGAGTCCATCACATGGACGGCTTCGTACCGCTCTGCCAGCGCATCCTCGCCCGCCTGCCGCAGGTATCCACCCACTTCGTGGAGACCGTGGCTACAGGAACTGGCGTCGCTGACCACAGGGATTCGGCCCTGACCCGTGGCGCTCAGCACTGCCTCCGCGGTCTGCCGGGCCATCTCATCGCGGCCGTCGGTCAGACCCTTGGAGCTCCACACCGTGGTGCAGCACAGCTTCTCAACACCGTCGATGATTCGCACCCGGGCACCGGCGGCCCCGCACAACTTCAGGAAGCTGCCCGCAGCCCCAGCCGCGCCAGGCTCGGCTGCGCTGAAGATCTCCGAGAGGCAGGAGGGGAAGAAAGCCACCTCCGCATCATCACCGTCCGTGACGCAGTCATGCGTGCGCATGTGTTTGCGGTCGGAACCCACCGATGGCAGGTCGTCGCCCACCAGCGGGATCAGGTCGGCCGACAAGGGGATACGCGCGACGCGCGTGAGCCCGGTCAGCAGTCCGGTGGGCACATGGTCAGCGACGTGCATGCCGACGCGGAGCCCTCCGAGCACCGGGCCCCAGTTCTTGGCCAGGCCCTCCCCCACCTTTTGGGCTGTTTTGCCCCACCGCTCCTTGCGCAGGGACTTCATGAAGACACCGGTGTCTATGTCCACTGGGCAAGCGATGCTGCACAGGGAGTCGACGGCACAGGTATCGATCGCGTCGTAATCGTAGTCCTTCTCCAGCTCCGCACGCTGCTCCGGATCCAGGAATTCCATGTCGCGCAGGATCGCAATCCGTTGACGCGGCGTGGTGGTCAGATCCTTGGAAGGACACACCGGTTCGCAGTAGCCACACTCGACGCAGCGGTCCACCTGGCTGTCCACCTGGGTGGCCGGTTTCAGGTCCCGCAGGTGCGCCTCGGCATCCTCGGAGATGATTACCCCGGGGTTGAGGGTGTTCTCAGGATCGCACGCTCTCTTGATCCGGACCATGACGTCGTAGAGCTCGTCGCCGTACTGGCGGCGCACGAACGGGGCCATGATCCGGCCCGTGCCGTGCTCGGCCTTGAGCGATCCGTCGGCCCCCAGGATCAGATCCACCAGGTCATCGGTGAACCGGGCGTAGGTGTCCAGTTCGGTCTTGTCGCTCAGGTTGGGGTTGATCATGAAGTGCAGGTTGCCGTCCTTGGCATGGCCGAACTGCACGGCATCGTGGTAGTCGTAGCCGTTGCACATCTCCGTCAGTGCCGACGCCGTGCTCGCCAGTTGCGGCAGCGGGACCACCACATCCTCCAGCAGTGCAGTCGAGCCGGAGGGGCGCGCACCGGCCACCGCCGTGTAGAGGCCCTTGCGGACATGCCACCATTCGGCCCGCAGAACCGGGTCGGTGGTGAATCTGGTGGCGGGGGCAAGCCCACGGAAACCCCCGAACAGGGAATCGATCACGTGTTGCCGCTCATCGAGTTCGGGGGAGGTGTCCCCCGCAACCTCCACCAGCAGGGCGGTGTGGCGATCCACATTCAGGCCCTCCAGCGCACCGACCTTGCGGGAGCCCTTCTGCGTCACACGCAGCGAGGCCGCATCCATGAACTCCGCTGTACGAACGTTGTGGGCAACCAGCGCTGGAAGCGCCGCCGTCGCATCCTCGGGAGTGTCGAAAATGCACAGGGATGTGGCCATGTGGGCGTGAATCGGCAGCGTCGCGAACGTCGCGTCGAGGATGAAGCCCAGAGTGCCCTCCGAGCCGATCATGAGGTGGGCCAGGATCTGAGCCACCTCATCATGGTCCAGCAGGGAGTTCAGTCCGTAGCCCATGGTGTTCTTCATCGAGAACTGGTGACGGATGCGCTCCACGGACTGCGGATTGGACCGCACCCGGTCCCTCAGCTCCGACAGGGTTTGCCAGATCTCAGGCTCGGCGGCGCGGAGGGCGAGATCGCAGTCCGGACGGCCGGT
>CBDTVQ010000130.1:0-5856 GCA_965364045.1 uncultured Tessaracoccus sp.
AGCTGTCATTCAGCTGTTGTGAGGCTGATGAACGACGTTGAACCTGGAATTGAATACGGGCAGCAGCGAATCCTGTAGGGATTCGCTGCCGCCCGCGCTTCGATGGTGGTGGATCTCAGTGGGCGATGGCACCTTCGGCGCCGGCACCGGTCATGGAACGAACTTCCATCTCCTGCTGCTTCTCGGGGAACTCCGCCTTGCCTGTGAGCGTCACGACGATCGCCGCCAGGAACGACAGGGGAACGCTGACGATGGCCGGGTTGTCGAAGGGGAACCACGCAAAGTCAGCGTTTGGGAACATCGACGTCTCAGCCCCCGAGACTGCGGGGGAGAAGAGAATCAGAATGAGCGAAGAGGCAAGACCTGTGTAGATCGAAGCCAGCGAGCCGCGCGTGTTGAACCGCTTCCAGTACAGCGAGAACAGGATGGATGGCAGGTTCGCCGATGCCGCGATGGCAAAGGCCAGCGCCACCAGGAACGCGATGTTCTGGTTCTTGGCTGCAATGCCGCCGACGATCGCCAGCGCGCCAATCGCCACGACTGTGAACCGGGCAACCTTGACCTCCTTGGCGGGATCGGCCTTGCCGCTCTTGAACACCGAGTTGTAGATGTCATGCGCGAAGGACGCTGAGGCGGTGATGGTGAGGCCTGCAACGACCGCAAGGATCGTCGCGAAGGCGACGCCCGAAATCACAGCCAGGAAGATGGAACCCCCCAGCCCTCCATCCGGGAGGAAGAAGGCCAGCGCGGGAGCGGCTGCGTTGGCGCCGCCCGGCAACTCCTTGATGGCGTCCTGGCCACCGTTGATCAGTGCCGCAGCACCGAACCCGAGGATGAGGGTGAAGAGGTAGAAGGCGCCAATGAGCCCGATTGCCCAGGTGACGGAGCGACGGGCCTCCTTGGCTGTGGGGACCGTGTAGAACCGCATCAGCACGTGGGGGAGCCCAGCCGTGCCGAAGACAAGTGCGATGGCCAGGGAGATGAAGCCCACGGGATTTGCACCGTACTTGCTCATGGGAGGGAGGAGACCCGGATCATCGTTGGCCTCCACGGCCGCACCCATCAACTCCGAGAGATTGAAGCCAAACAGAGCCAGCACCCAGACCGACATGATTGCCGCACCCAGAATGAGAAGGACGGCCTTGATCATCTGAACCCACGTGGTTCCCTTCATGCCGCCGATCATCACGTAGATGATCATCAGAATGCCCACCAGAACGATGACCAGGTTCTGTGCCAGATCCCCCTTGAGGCCCAGGAGCAGCGAAACCAGGCCACCGGCGCCAGCCATCTGTGCCAAGAGGTAGAAGAGGCTGATGACCAGTGTGGAGATGGCAGCCGCCATGCGGACGGGCTTGTTCTTCATGCGGAAGCTGAGCACATCGGCCATTGTGTAGCGACCAGTGTTGCGCAGTGGTTCGGCCACGAGCAGCAATGCAACGAGCCAGGCCACCAGGAAGCCGATGGAGTAGAGGAAGCCGTCATAGCCGAAGAAGGCAATGGCGCCGACAATGCCGAGGAATGATGCGGCTGAGAGGTAGTCGCCAGCGATCGCGAGGCCGTTCTGACGGCCGGAGAACGAAGCGCCACCTGTGTACATCTGGGCAGCGGACTTCTCACCGGACCGGGTGACCGTTATGACGACGGCCATGGTGCCCACCACGAACACGGCGAAGATGACGATGTTGAGGACGGGACTACCGAGGGTGACTTCGAGCAAGCTCATCGCTGTGCCTCCAGTTCGGCGCGGATCTTGGAAGCGATCGGGTCAAGGTTCTTGTTGGCGTGCCGGATGTAGAGGGCGGTGATGACAAACGTCGTCACGAATTGCAGCAGGCCCAGGATCATGCCGAGGTTGAGGTTGCCAAGGATGGGGGTGGACATGAAGTCACGCGCGTACACCGAAAGCAGAACATAGGCGAAATACCAGATGAGGAACGCGGCCGACAGCGGGAAGGCGAAGGACTTGAACCGACGCTTCAGCTCGAGGAACTCTGCGGACTCGGCGACAGCGGAGAATTCTTCCGGAGTCGGCTGATGTTTCAGGGGGGCAGTTTGCGAGATCTCGGGTGGCGGTGAGTGATCGGGGGGTAGGGGTGATTCGGTGGGCTCTTGCATCGGCATGGCCGCTCCTCAGCTTCGTTGCGTTCGGACGAGTCTCAACGGAACGTAGCAGGAACTGAGAGCTGTGAGTGCAGGCTGCGACGAAGAGTTCTCGTGTGTCGTCACGACAAACGGCAAGCCCCACCAGAATCCGTCGGGTTCAGGCTGAACTCCCATTTTCAAGGCGATGAGTTGTTGTGTCTGGGCCGGATCGTCGAGTCGAGGAGTGCGGCCGCGGGGAGTGCCTGCCGATGCCACCAGGGGATCAAAGAGAGCTCGGCATCACCGCAAAGTGACATAATGTGGCTTATCGGCCAATGAGGCCGGAACGGTGCCACTGAGCTCACGGGCGGATGACTACAACTTCACGGTTCGTGCTGTCGTCTCCTGGATCGGTCTGGATCCGGACTACGAATCCATCAGGTGAATCAGCCAGTTCTTCTTGTCTCCACCCATGCCGGTATGAATGAGTGCGAACCTGCGTGGCTCGCCTCCCAGCCCGCCGTCCGGTGAGCCGGTCAGTGTCGCGATCACCTCTTTTCCATCACGCCACTTCTCGAGCTCGTAGGTCCCGGCGTCCCAAATGTCGACATGTCCAGCGCCGTACTGGCCGTGCGGAATGTCACCCTCAAAGGTGGCATAGGCATAAGGATGGTCCTCGGTCTGAACGGCGAGATGGTTCTTGCCCGGGTCTGTCGGCGGACCCTTGGGTAGGGCCCAGGAAACGAGAACGCCGTCGTGCTCCAGCCTGAAGTCGTAGTGGAGACGCCGCGCCTGGTGCCGCTGAATGACGAATTTGTTCCCCGCTCCCACACTGGGGCGCCCGGCCGGCACAGGCTCAGGAGTGATGGACGCATCTCGCATAGAGCGGTAGGCAGACAGTCTGTCCATACCCGCGAACAGCCCTGCCAACGAATCTTCCGCCTCCGTCAACCGTTGCACCACCTCGGTGAACTCCAGCTGTTCGAGGTCGGGGGTCAATTCCTCCCATCGACGGGGAGCAGCGACGGTTGGCCGGAGCTGTCCCCTGAGCGAATAGGGGGCGATGGTGGTCTTGCTGCCATTGTTCTGACTCCAGTCCAGCAACACCCTGCCCTCTCGCAGCGTCTTCTTCATGTCACTCACGGCGAGGTCTGGACGCATGCCTTCCAGGGATCTCGCGAGCTGGTGAGCGAAGTCGGACGCGTCCGCGCTTGTCAGGGACCCATCCAGAGGTGCATAGAGGTGGATTCCCTTGCTCCCGGACGTGACGGGGGCGCACTGCATCCCAGCACCGTCCAGCACCTCTCGCACCAGGTGAGCGAGCTCAACGCACTGTCCCATGGTGGCCCCGGGACCCGGGTCGAGATCCAGAACGAGGCGGTCCGGATTCAGTGCAATCCCTTCTGCGTCGAAACGCCACTGGGGCACGTGGATCTCCAGTGCCGCGAGCTGGGCGAGCCACACCAGAGTGGCAGCATCATTGACAAGCGGATACTGCTTCTCGCCGTCGGCGTGTTGCAGGGCTGCTGTGGCCACCCACGACGGTATGGATCGGACGTCGAGGCCTTTCTGGAAGAAAGCGTCGCCCGGCTCCGCCTCGGTACCGACCCCATTGGGCCAGCGTTTTCGCGTCGCTGGTCTGTCTGCGACGTGCACCAGCATCCAGGGAGCGACTCCCTGGTAGTACGCGATCACCTCAGCCTTGGTTGTCCCGGCGTCAGGATAGAGGATCTTGTCGAGATTGGTGACCCTGATCCGCTGTCCATGGACGTCGACGGACCCGGATGCGGCGCCCCCCACGAATCAGTCCATGCCGTCGTCCGGGTCTGTGCCCTGGGGTGCGAGATCACGACCGTAAACCAGATCGCCCCCCAAGAAGCCCGCCGTGGTGTAGGCGGCCGTCGCAGCGAACAGCATCCATCGGGCAGCCGTGTGCGCGTGCCGCAACCGGAACACCAGCGACATCGACGCCAGTGTCGTCCCTGCTTCTGCGGCGACGGCATGCAGCGCGCCCACTCTGCGCTGCCGCTTGTCCTGGCGACCTCGGGCCCACTCGGCCAATCCTGTGACAGCCGTCGGTATGGCGACGCTGACTGCGATGCCGGAGAGCAGCGTGATGGCAGGTCTGTGTCGTTGTCTTCCCAACACCTCAAGTACCGCGGCAGCCACGGTGAGCCCGATGGGAAAGTGCACCAGCGCCGGATGGATCGGGTGTCCTGTCAGGGACTCCCCCGTCAGGGCGTCGTAGATGGTTCGGTGTCTCTCGATCTCATCGGCGCCAGGGTCCAGTACCTTGGCGAACGCCTCCGCGATCGGCTTGCCAGCAAGCTTGGCAACGATCTCGTTGACCACTCGAGTCCTCTGCATGTTCCGCCCCTTTGTCTCTATTACGATCATCATGCCTGCCCCACGGTCGCAGCAGACAGGATTCTGCTCAACAGGCTTCCCTGAACACATTTCGGGACCAATCTCGCTCAGACCACTCGATCATGGACATGGTCCACGACGGGACCGGGACTCGATGGTCGACAGCCCATCGCCGCCTTCACCAGTGCACTGATCACGAGCCTGGGACTTTGTTTTCGGCAGTCATCGAAACAAAGGTCACCACTGCGGTCAAGGTGACCCTCCGCGTGGCTAATGTCACGTTGTCACGGACAAACCGTTCGTTTCACACGCGCGAACAGAAACGGAGAAAAGCATGATCACGCTTGGAGTCATCCTCCTCATCGTGGGCCTTTTGGTCGACAATCTGGCGATCCTCATCACCATCGGGGCGATCCTCATCGTGGTGGGCCTGATCCTCAACCTCGTCCCAATCGGCGGCAGCCGCCGAAGGGTCTTCTAGTTCGGCTGAAAACAGCAACGGTGCCGGTGGGAGAAATCCCACCGGCACCATATTGTGTTCGACTTCAGGCGACCAGCGTCACGCCAACGAGGGCGACCGCGGCAATCAGCACCGTGGAAGCGGTACCGAGAAGAAGCGGTTTGGGGCCCACTTTGATGAGGCTCTTGATACGCACGCCCAGTCCCAAAGCGAACATGGCGATGGCAAGACACGCAGTCTGGACGATCTTGGTCACTGACAGAGCCGTCGCGGGCAGGATCTCGAGTGACGCGACGCCCACCATCACAAGAAAACCGACGACGAACAGGGGAATGAGCGGCGGACGCTTGCCCTGACTGTCCCCTGACGTCTTGCGCCGTTGGATCACTCCCAGCACCGCCATGACCGGAGCGAGCATCAGGACCCGCGTCAGCTTCACGATGACGGCACCGTTCAAAGCCCCACCTCCGATGATGCCTGCCGCCGCCACCACTTGCGCCACCTCATGGATACTGGCACCAGCCCATAGTCCGCCCACCGCGGGATCAAAGTTCAACACCGTGACGAGAACGGGAACCAGCGGGATCATGATGGTGCCGAACAACACCACGAGGGCGATCCCTGTGGCGACGTCCTCGTCTTCCGCATCCACCACGCCGTCGCAGGCCGCGACGGCGGCGGCTCCACAGATGGAGAAGCCGCAGGCGATCAGAATGCGCTGCGCCGGGGGGATACCCATGGCCCTGCCGATGAGGACGGTGCCGACAATCCCCACCGCCACCACGAGCGCCGCGACGGCGACCATGCCCAGCCCCAATTCCAGCAGGTCGCCCAGCACCAGTTGGAGGCCGAGCAGGATGATGCCAACCCGCAGAATACGCTTGCCCGCCACCGCGACGCCCGGCGCCATGGCTGCGGGCACCTGCCAGAGATTTCCGATGATC
>CBDTVQ010000131.1:0-5777 GCA_965364045.1 uncultured Tessaracoccus sp.
TGCAGGGAAAAGACGAATGCCAGCCCGCCCGCCAAGAGCTTCCCGAAGCCGTCGGGACACAGCAGGGCGGCCTTGAGACCGCGGGCCGAGATCACCGCATAGAGCATCACGACGGCCAGCAGGCCCAGGATCCCGAGTTCTTCGCCGATGGCCCCGGCGATGAAGTCACTTTTGGCAAGAGGGGTCAGGCCGGGTCGTCCCTGACCCCAACCCCGCCCGAAGAGCCCGCCCCAGGCGTAGCCGAACTGGGCGCTGATGACCTGCAGGTTCTTGTCGAAGTTGCTGAAGGGATCAAGCCAGGCATTGACCCGGCGGGGCACGTGGTTGGTGAAGTTGAAGGCCAGGAAGCCGGCAACGAGGAACATCACGCCCGCCAGCAGAGGCCAGGCAGGTCGTTGTGTGGCGATGTAGATCATCACCGTGAAAAGGCCGAAGAAGAGCAGCGCGGTGCCCAGATCATTCTGGAAGACCATGATCCCGAGTGCGGCCACCCACATGACGGCGATGGGCCCCAGGTCTCGAGCGCGAGGAAATTCCAGGCCGAGGAAACGTTTGCCGGCCAGGGCCAGCACGTCGCGCTTCTCGTAGAAGTAGGCGGCGAAGGCCACGGCCAGCAGGATCTTCGCCACCTCGGCTGGCTGGAAACTGAAGCCGAAGGCGCGGATCCAGATGCGTGCGCCACCGCGCGAGATGCCCAGGCCCGGCACGAGCGGTAGAAGCAGGAGGGCCACGCCTGCGATGAACAGCAGGTAGGGGTACTGCTGCAGCCGTCGGTGGTCACGCACGATGATCAGTACGGCGATGAACAACACGACGCCAAGCGCGGTCCACAGCATCTGCGAGGAGGCATCTGTGCGGGGCGGGTCAGGAATCTGATCGATACGAGCGATCATCGCCAGGCCCAATCCGTTGAGCAGGAAGACGCACGGCAGGATCACCGGATCCGCGTAGGGGGTGATGAAGCGCACGAAGAGATGGGCGATGAGAGCCATCCCGTACCAGAGGCCGGCCACCACTTCGATGTTTGAGGGAAGTGCGTCGTAGAGCGCGAGATGGGTCATGATCCAACCGACCAGCCCGAACGAGCAGGCCACCAGGATGAGGAGGATCTCCACGTTTCGCCGCCTGAGGTGGACCACCACCTCGCCCGTCGCCGCGGGCTGTGTGGGGACTGACATCAACATTCCTCCGGGTCAGTCTCCGCGGAGGCGGTGGGCGTGACCGGCGCCAGGTATGTGGGGTAGTTCGGCGATCCAGTGCTCAGACCCGACGGCGATGCCGTGGGCGTCGGAGTGGGGGGCTCCGGTGGCTTGCTGCGTTCCTCGCGCACCGCGACACATCGCTCGGCCCGCCAGCGCAGTTCCTCCACTGATTCGTGCGCGCCGTCCAGGCCTGCCGTCGCGATGGTGTTGTTGACGGCGCGCTGGTAAAAATTTGGTAGATCCGTGATGGCGATGTCCGTGCGTTCTGTCAGCACGTTCAATTCCACACCGAGCAGGGATCCGGGTAGGCCGTTGTAGATGGCAACGCTGCCACTGGCCTCTGCGAGGTAGTAACGCGAGGTGCCATAGGCCACCACCCCCCAGACACCGCCGCCGAGGATCAGGATCAGGGCCAAAGTGCCGCCCACGACGCCGGGCCAGCGACGCGACGTGACCTCGGGTGCGTAGCGGGCCACCTCCTCGCCCGCGTGATCCGGATCCGGCTCGGGGAAGGGTTCCTGCAGAGGGGGGACAGGACCAGACGTGTCGGGAATGATGCGCTCGGTGGCGGAGCCAACAAGTTGCGGTGTCGCCGCATCCAGTGCGTCGTCCTGTTCGACGACGTCCGCCAGCACAATCGTGATGTTGTCGTGTCCGCCGGCATGGTTGGCCGCCACTGCCATGTCTTCGATGGCAACGCCCAGGTCATCCTGGGAAAGGGCTTCGCGGATGTTGTCCTCGCTGATGAGGCCTGACAGGCCGTCCGAGCAGAACATGATGCGATCGCCGATGGCGGCATCCACGAGTTTGAGGTCTGGGCTGACGCCCTTCTGGCCGTTCAGCACCCGAATGATCAACGAACGATGCGGATGGGTCTCGGCCTGCTTGGGCGTGAGACGTCCCTCGTCGATCAGCTGCTGCACCCAGGAGTGATCATGCGTCAGTTGGTTCAGCTCGCCGTCGCGCAGGAGGTAGCACCGGGAATCGCCAACGTGAGTGATGGCGAACTGGTTTCCATCGAACATGGCGCCGCAGAAAGTGGTGCCCATGCCGTCGAGGGTCAGATCGTGGGAAACGAGTTGCGACAGCCGGGTGTTGGCATCGCTGACGATGCCCTCCATATGAGTCAGCATCTCTTCGCCCGAGAGGCGCTCATCAGCCGCCGCTGCGACCGTGGCAGCAACGGCGGAGGCCAGGTCACCGGCGGCAGCACCGCCCATCCCGTCGGCCACCAACAGCATGGTGGGGGAGGCGTAGCCGGCATCCTGGTTGTTCTTGCGAACGCGTCCAACTTCCGAATGCGCCTCGAACCGCAGCGAATGGGTCACGGCTCAAGCCTCCAGCCGCATCAAGGTTTTGCCGATGCGGATGACATCACCGAGCGAAATGGCCACCGGCGAGGTCAGGCGCTGACCGTTGACGTAGGTGCCATTGGTGGATCTGAGGTCCGTCACCACCCAGGTCCCGGCGTCGCGCTGCACCAGTTGGGCGTGACGGGCCGATGCGTAGTCGTCGTCGAGGAAGAATGTGCTGTCCGCCGCGCGCCCCAGGTTGATGACGGGCTCCAGCGGAACGGACAGCCCTTGTTGGTTGCCCTGGCTCACCGCGAATCTACTGGGGGGCGCGTCCCTCCCCCGTTTGCCGCGCTTGCTCCGAGGAGTGTCTGCGGCCGGGAGGGTGGCTGCGCTTACGCGTCGGCCGAACATGTCCTTGCGAATGACGTCGGCCACCAAGGCGATGAACAGCCACAGCAGAGCGAGGAAGACGATCTTGATCGCGGCGACGATGAGTTCAGACATGTCACTGTTCCGAAGGAGAGTGCACCAGCATCCTCGTGTTGCCGATTTCGATGCGGGAGCCGTCCCTCAGCTTGGCCTGATTCACACGTGAACCATCCACGACGATGCCGTTCGTGGAGCCCAGGTCCTCGATGCTGACCTGAGGCGCCTCAGCTGTGCCTGTGACCGTGATGAGCGCGTGGCGACGCGAGATTCCGGGATCGTTCAGACGCAGATCGGCCTCGGAGCCGCGCCCCACCACAAGGCCGGGGGGTACCAATGGGTGGCGCACCCCGCTGACCTCGATCACCAGTGGGCGGGTGGGACGCTTGGAGGATGCAGATGAGGACGTCGGCTGCGCAGCCTCGCGGGAGACTGCCTCACTGGCCACCTTGAACTGTCCCGTGGGAAGCGCCTCGTCCAGATCGTAGGTGATGGAGATGGGGCCGTTGAAGACGTAACTCCGTTCCCGGGCATGATCACGCAGGTCCGGGATGATTTCCGAGTTGATGGTCTTGGAGTAGGGGAACAGCCGTGCGTGATCATGCTCTGAGAGAAAGACGGTGAAGTCGTTGGGGACGAGTCGCTTGTCCCGGCTCAGCAATTTGGCCTCGGCATCCAGTTCACGCTGGATTCCGGCGGCGATCTCCACAGGCTGCACGTCGCCCTTGAATGCGCGCGCAAAAACCTTGTCGACAGCGGCACCGATTCGTTTCTCAGCGCGGTCGAAGACTCCCATGTGACCTCCTTCCCTCAACGTGGACGTGGGACAGCTTACCGAGCGTGCTCGGGTTGGACACCTTGGAGGGGCCGGACGCGGATGCGTGGCGGGGTCTGCCCTTGTCAGATGCTATCGGTCAGGGTGGGAGGGTTTGCCCAAGGAAGCGTGGGAACGGCAGCCGCGTAGGCGGCAAGGATCTCGACGGAGCCCTCCAGAGCACTGATGGCCTCATCCGCCACCCGAGCCTCAACGTCTGCTGCGACGCGGCGCACGCCGGGTGCTGTTCTGAGCGACTCCAACACTTCCTCGCGCACCATGTTCCACAACCAGTCACGCTGCTGATCGAGTCTGCGGGCCACGAGGTCGCCGTCGGATTCGAGCGCCACGCGGTGCTTGGCCACCGTGTCCCAGACCTCATCCAGGCCGGCACCGGTGTAGGAGGAGCAGGTCAGGACCGGGGCGCGCCGCTTCTCCGGTTCCCCGGAGATGAGCTTCATGGCGATGGTCAGTTCGCGTGCGGCCACCCGGGCGGCCTGCTCGTTGTCGCCGTCGGCCTTGGTGACGGCAATGACGTCGGCGAGTTCAAGAATGCCGCGCTTGATGCCCTGGAGTTGGTCCCCTGCTCGGGCCACCTGCAGCATCAGGAAGGTGTCCACCATGCCGGAGACAGCCACTTCGGACTGCCCCACACCCACGGTCTCGACGATGATGACGTCGTATCCGGCGGCCTCCAGAACAAGCATGGATTCGCGGGTGGCGCGAGCGACGCCACCGAGGTGCCCGGACGATGGAGACGGCCTGACGAAGGCCTCAGGGCGGTTGGAAAGATCAGCCATCCGCGTCCGGTCTCCAAGGATGGAACCGCCGGTCCGTGACGAGCTGGGATCCACCGCGAGCACAGCCACCTTGTGGTGGCGCTCGCTGATGAGTTTGGCGCCCATCGCATCGATGAACGTGGACTTGCCGGCTCCGGGAACCCCCGAGATGCCGACGCGGAACGCCTTGCCGGTGTGGGGTGCGAGCCGCTGGAGCAGATCGTGGGCCTGGACTCTGTGTTCAGGCTTGGTGGACTCCACCAGCGTGATCGCGCGGGCCACGTGGCCACGCGAGTTCTCGAGGACCTTCTTCGTCAATTGCTCCACAGTCAGATTCCGCACAATCCCACCCTAGCCACGTACCCGGATCCACGAACCTCCGCCCCGCCCCTCCGGGCATACTCGTCGCTGCGAAAGGTGTCCGAGTGGTGCGCGGTTCATGGAAACGGGTATTCCCAGCATGAAGGAGTATCTGCACGATATATTTGCTTGATGGAACGGCGAAGAGTCCAGCACACCAGTCTCGCCCTCGTGGCGTCGTTCGTGATCGTTCTTACGGCCTGTGGCTCGGGTGGATCGGACCCGGGCGAATCCGGTATGTCAGAGTCTGCTCCACCCGTCAGTGAGGCGACGGCCACTCCGGACACCGAGAACGGGGATGAAGGCACAGCCGGGGGCGAGGACGGCGGCTCCGCAGGGGACGACGGCACTTACACCGCTGAGGACAGCGGCTCGGGGCTCGTCAGGCTGGATGGCGTCGAGTATCCGAACTTCGTGGGTGATTGTTTCGTCCACAGAGGGCTCGGCGACGACTTGCTACCGGTGGAAGTCGGTGACCTTGCCACGCCGGGGTTGACGGTGGTGGTGGGGGTGGACAATGTTGCCTCCGAGCCGGACCAGGAGGCCAACTTCGTCATGTTGAACGGGGAGTCATTCCGGATGGCTGGTCTCGGTGGCAACGGATCCATCGACAGCATCGACTACGTCGGACCTCGCACCTCGCTCGGCTCGGTCGAGCTTGCGCTGGTGGCCTTCTCCGGCACGACCGATGACGGCCTTCCGGTGGTCGCCGAGCTCGTCTGCGAAATCGGATTGGGTTGATCCTCTCCCAGTTTCGAGTTGAGCGTGGGGTGCCTGTGGGTTGTCCCGCACGGGTCCTAAACTTGGCTTGAGTGGACGTTCATGAGGGTCGACGGAAGGGTTTCGCAATGGCTCGAGTACTCGTGATCAGCGGCGCAGGTCCTTATACGGATCCGTGGCA
>CBDTVQ010000132.1:0-5728 GCA_965364045.1 uncultured Tessaracoccus sp.
ACTGCCGCTGCGTCCCGAACTGGTGGGGGAGGAGCCCTACGGGGCGCCGCAGCTCGTGGTACCCGTGGTGTTGAACGTCAACGAGAATCCGTATCCGCCGAGCGAAGAGGTGCGGCGAGAGATGGCGGATGCAATCGTTGACGTGGCCGCGGGGCTGAATCGGTACCCGGAGCGCGAGGCGCTGGAGCTGCGCAAGGATCTCGCGGCCTACCTGGGTCACGGACTCAGCCACGAATCCATCTGGGTGGCCAATGGCTCGAACGAAATCATGTCGCACCTGCTGACGGCTTTCGGCGGTCCGGGGCGACGCGTGCTGGCCTTCACCCCGACGTATTCGATGTACCCGGAGTACGCCCGCAACACGTGTACCGAGTACGTCACCGTGTCGCGGAAGGCGGACTTCACGCTGGATGCGGATCTGATCTGCAACGCCATCGCTGAGCACGAGCCCACCGTCGTTCTCATCGCGACGCCGAACAACCCCACGGGCACCGTCACTCCCACCGACGTCATCGACGAAGTGTGCAGCCGCACCAACGCGATCGTGGTGGTGGACGAGGCATACCAGGAGTTTGCGCGGACGCGCTCAGCGCTGGATTTGTTGTCAAAGCACCCCCGGCTGGTGGTGAGCCGCACCATGAGCAAGGCGTTCGCCCTTGCCGGGGGAAGAGTGGGATACCTCGCAGCACAGCCTGCCGTCGTTGATGCCTGCAGAATCGTGCGCCTTCCGTACCACTTGAGCGCCCAGACCCAGGCCGTGGCACGTGTGGCCCTGCGCCACAGGGATGAGCTTCTGGGACGCGTTCATGAGCTGGCGGCCGAGGCGAGAGCGTTTGAGGAGTGGCTCCGGGGCCGCGGGTACGCCGTCGTGGACTCGGAGGCGAACTTCACGCTCTTCGGTGCTTTCGTCGACCGACACGACGTGTGGCAGCAGTTGTTGGATCGAGGCGTGCTGATCCGGGAGACTGGGCCCGATGGCTTCCTGCGTGCCTCCGCCGGGACTCCGGACGAAATGGCGGCCCTCAGGGACGCCCTTGACGACATCTCACCCACCCTGCAAGGAGAGACGGCATGAGCCGCACCGCCACCGCCCAGCGTTCGACGAGCGAGTCGACGATCACGGTTTCCATTGACCTCGACGGCACGGGCACGTCGAACATCTCCACCGGCGTGGGGTTCTACGACCACATGCTGACCGCCCTGTCCAAGCACTCCCTGATTGACATGGACATTTCTGCCGATGGTGACGTCCACATCGATGGCCACCACGTGGTGGAGGACACAGCCATCGTCCTGGGCCAGGCGCTTGCCGAGGCGCTGGGAGACAAGGCGGGCATTCGACGCTACGCCGATGCCACCGTGCCGCTGGATGAGGCTTTGGCACACTGCGTCGTCGACGTCGCCGGGAGGCCATACGCTGTCTGCAGCGGCGAGCCTGATGCTCAGGTCTACGCCCTCATTGGCGGCTCCGGCGTGCCCTACGCCGGTTCCATGACGTATCACGTGGTGGAGACGTTGGCCCTGAATGCGGGCCTGTGCGTCCACCTGCGACTGCTGGCCGGACGCGATCCCCACCACATCGTCGAGGCCCAGTTCAAGGCACTGGCGCGCGCACTGCGGGACGCCATCGCCTTCGATCCGCGTCAGCAGGGGATTCCCAGCACCAAGGGCGCCCTCTGATGGAGTCGCCCCGCGTGGGGCTTCTGGATTACGGATCGGGCAACCTGCACTCGGCGGCACGTGCTCTGACCCTGGCAGGCGCAGACGTTACGGTGAGCCGCGACGCAAAAGCACTGCAACGCCAGGATCGCCTCGTGGTCCCGGGCGTTGGCGCCTTCGCTGCGTGCATGGCGGGTATCGAGGCGGTGGGGGGTCGCGACCTCATCGCGGGCTGGCTCGACGAGCAGCGGCCTCTGCTCGGAATCTGTGTCGGTCACCAGATCATGTTCGAGATGGGTACCGAACATGGGGTCCCCACGGCCGGCCTGGGGTTTCTGTCAGGGACGGTTGAGTCCTTGCCCGCCCGACGTCTGCCGCACATGGGCTGGAACGAGATCCAGTCGCCCGAGGGATCCCGCCTGTTCAGCGGCATTGAGGACGAGCGGTTCTACTTCGTGCATTCGTACGCTGCGCTCTCTGCGCACGGCGTTGCCAAGGTGACGACGTCAGACCACGAGGACGTCACCTTCGTCGCAGCGGTCGAACAAGGAAGCCTCAGCACCACCCAGTTCCACCCCGAGAAGTCTGGAGCAGCGGGCGTCCAACTGCTCCGCAACTGGTTGAGCAGCTGACTAGCACCCGGTAGAGGGACGGCTCAAGAATGTCAGACCGCCCTCATAGAGTTGCTTCATGGAGCAGATCAAGCGGAGCGCAGCCGAGGTACTCGGTGTGATTGAGGCTGCTCGGTCTTGTCCGTTCAGCAAGTCGATGGAATTTGCTCGTGAGAATTCAGACAGCCCGTCTGAAGCCAGCCCGCCATCTGACTCCCCAGAGGTTCTCTCGTCCGCATGAATCGTGAAGCGGACGGTGGAGCCACGCCCAGCGAGGGCATTGCGAAGGACGAGTGTCGCACCGGATCAGGAACCACGGCGGAAAGGACGGGAGTCCTGCTGGAAGCTGACAGCCGCACAGTTGCTTCTCCGATAGTGTTCGTGATCGTGGATGCATTGCAGTTGTTGCCAGCCGTTGATGTGCAAGATGGACGTGCCGTCCAGCTCGTCCAGGGGGTGGCCGGGACCCAGAAGGAATTCGGCGACCCGCTTGCCGCAGCGATGCGCTGGCAGGAGCAGGGAGCGGAATGGATTCACCTCGTGGATCTGGACGCCGCCTTTGGCCGCGGATCGAACGCCACGTTGATGGCCGAAATCATCGGCCAACTCGACGTGGAGGTTGAACTCTCGGGCGGCATCCGCGACGACGCCTCGCTCGAGCGTGCACTGGCCACCGGTTGCCGGCGCGTCAACATAGGCACGGCCGCACTTGAACAGCCCTACTGGTGCGAACAGATGATTGCCGACCATGGTGACAGGATTGCCATTGGCCTCGACGTGCGCGGTGAGAACCTCGCGGCACGGGGCTGGACGCAGGAGGGTGGGCCGTGGCAGGAAACCCTCGACTCCCTTTCGGACGCGGGATGCGCCCGCTTCGTGGTCACCGACGTCAACTCCGACGGAATGCTGACCGGTCCCAACATGGAACTGCTGGAGGCGGTTTGCGCACTGACGGACGCAGCAGTCATCGCCTCCGGCGGAATCGCCACCCTGGAGAACCTCAAGGACCTGCGGGCACTCGTATCCCTGGGCGTCGAGGGGGCCATCATCGGCACCGCGCTCTACACAGGCGCGTTCACATTGCCTGAAGCACTAGCAGTTGCCGGAGGAAAGACACATGGCTAAAGCCCCACGCAGCAGTTTCGGCGCATCAGATCATGCGGGTGTTCACACCCCGCCGCTGTTGACCGGCCGCATCAAGGACCTGCTGGCCGGCAAGAAGGTCGCCATGACGGGCGTCACCGGCTTCATCGGCGAACAGCTGCTGTGGAAGGTCCTGACGGAATGCCCGGACGTCACCACCGCGGTTCTCGTGCGTCCCAAGGGATCAGTGACTGCACACCAGCGTGTGACGAGTCTTCTGAAGAAGAAGATCTTCGCCGATGTCGTTGCAGCAGCAGGATCCGTGGAAGCACTGATGGAAAGCCGTGTACAGGTTGTCGAGGGAGACCTGCCGCAGGTGCCGGACTTGCCACGCGACCTCGACATCCTCGTCCACTGTGCGGGGGATGTCTCCTTCGACCCGCCCATCGATCAGGCCTTCATGACCAACGTGGTGGGCACCAAGGCTTTGCTCACCAAGCTGCGCGAGGCGTGCAGCGACGGCGACGGCAACCTGGTGAAGGTTCCCCACTACGTCCACATTTCCACGGCCTACACTGCGGGCCGGCGCCGGGGACCCATCCCGGAGGCCGCGCACATCCATGACGTGGACTACGAACTGGAAGCCGCCGCTGCTCTGGCCATGAAGGAGCACGTCGAGGCGCGCTCCCGCAGCTCAGAACAACTCACCATCCTGCGCAAGGCGGCCGAGCACCTGCATCGCAAGGCCGGCTATCTCACCACGTCGGAGGATACGGAGCGCCGTCGCCGCGAATGGGTGAAACAGGAGCTGGTGGACGCTGGCACGGAGCGGGCCCGTTCACTCGGATGGACGGACGCCTACACCTTTGCCAAGGCGATGGGAGAGCGTGTCGTCGCTGAGATGGGCCACGACATGCAGGTTTCCATCGTCCGCCCCGCCATCGTCGAGTCCTCGCTCCGGTTCCCCCATGAGGGCTGGATCGAGGGGTTCAAGATGGCTGATCCGCTCATCCTCGCCTACGGTCGCGGTC
This sequence comes from uncultured Tessaracoccus sp., assembly GCA_965364045.1. Classification (GTDB taxonomy): domain Bacteria; phylum Actinomycetota; class Actinomycetes; order Propionibacteriales; family Propionibacteriaceae; genus Arachnia. Next base: position 4,385 of record CBDTVQ010000132.1, read on the forward strand.
AGCTCCCGGAGTTCCCCGCTTCCCCCGACGCGGTCATCGACATCGTCCCCTGTGACCTCGTTGTCAATGCCATCCTTGCCGTCTGCGCAACGCAGCCGAAGCTGGGGCAGCCCGAGTTCTACCACTGCAGTTCCGGTGCCCGCAACCCGCTGACGTTCCAGGGCATCTACCAGCACATCCGCAGCTACTTCTCGGCCCATCCGTACGTGTCGGGCCAGGGCTCGGTACCGCTCGCCACCTGGACTTTTCCCGGCTCGGAGCCTGTGGAACGCAAGCTGTGGTTTGCGGCCAAGGGCACGGCCATCGGCAATCGACTGCTCAGCTTCGCACCGCGTGGCCAGAAGGTGAGGGCGGCCGCGACCGCGCTCGACAAGACCACCAAGCAGCTGGAGTTCCTCAACAAGTATCTGAGCCTGTACGGCGAATACCTGCAATCGGAACTGCACTTCGTCGATGACTGCACGCTCGCACTGCACAGGTCCCTCGACGAGGCGGACGTCGACGCCTTCAGCTTCGATTCGGCAGCGTTCGACTGGACGCACTACATCGAAGAGGTGCACTGCCCGGCCATCACGGATCCGGTTCGGCGCATGGAGGCTGCCCGCACCCGCCGCCAGGCACGATCTGTCACCTACAAGGACCTGAAGCCTGCTGAACCCGGAACCTTACTGGCTGCATTCGATCTCGACGGCACCGTCATGGTGACCAATGTCATCGAAACGTACTTGTGGCTGCGGTTGCCTGAGCTGTCTGTCATGGAGCGGGCAGCCGAGGTTGCGCGGGTGCTCGCGCAGATGCCCAATTATCTGGCCGCCGAGCGCAAGGACCGTGGCGTGTTCCTCCGACAGGTCTACAGGCGCTACGAGGGCGCCAACCTGGCCGATATGGAGCGCTTCGTTGATGAGAAGCTGTCAGCCCATATCCTGGATCGCACCTCTGCCGATGCACTGCGCCGCATTCGTGCCCACCGCGAGGCGGGTCACACCACCATCCTCATCACGGGCGTCATCCGGCCCCTGACCAGGCCTTTCGAGACACTGTTTGATCACATCGTTGCGGCGGATCTTGGTGTGGATGCCGACGGCAACTGCACGGGATTCCTGACAGGTCCACCGATGGTGGGGGAATCACGTTCCGCCTGGCTGGATCACTACGCGGCCCTGCACGGCATTGACCTGACCCGTTCCTTTGCCTATGCCGACAGCCACGTTGACCTCCCGATGCTCCGAGCTGTTGGTAACCCCGTGGCCGTCAGCCCTGACATCGGCCTGATGCGCGCAGCACGCACAAGCGGGTGGTCCATCATCGACTGGCCGGTGAGCTCCCCGCAGCCGCGCTGGAAGC
>CBDTVQ010000133.1:0-5704 GCA_965364045.1 uncultured Tessaracoccus sp.
CACCCTCACCTGCGAACGCGATGGGCTCGCCGTCGGCGAGAGCAGCCTGATCGAGGTCGTCGTACTGGTGGGCCCGAGCGCCTACCCGTCGGTGACCAATGTGGCCGCAGTGACCAGCGGCTCGACGGAAACCGATGACTCGGACAATGCCGACGAGGATCCGGTCACGGTCATCCCGCTCGTGGTTCTCTCGCTGACCAAGGAACTCGTCAGCGTGACCAAAACGGAGGCCGTGTTTGACCTCACCGTCACGAACGGGGGCCCCAACGACACCGTCGCCCCGGTCGAGGTCGTCGACACCCTCCCCACCGGGTTGAGCTTCGTCTCCGCTTCGGGCGCAGGGTGGGTCTGCACCCCCACCGGTCAGACGGTGACCTGCATTCACGACGGCACCATCGCCGCTGGCGAGGAGTCGACCGTGCGCCTGGTCACGAAGGTGACGGCAGCCCCGGGCTCCCAGCTGACCAACAGTGCACAGGCCAATGGGGGTGGCGACGACGCCCTAGCCTCGGACGACGTCGCGGTCAACGTGCCGCCGAAGGAGCCCATTGTCCCCGCACCGGGTGGTGACGGCGGCTCGATGCCGAGCACCGGCGGGCCCAGCGCTTGGTGGCTCGCGGCCGGTCTGGCGCTCCTGTCCATGGGCGGTGCCGTGCTGGTGGCCGTCCGGCGTCGGAGGTCCTGACCCGAGCTGATCTGGTGGTCTCTCATGAGATCGGAGACACCCGAACCTGCGAAAGCAGGTTCGGGTGTTTTCCTGTTCCGCCACGGACTGGGCTGCCATCTCCCTTGCAAGGAATCGGCGCCAGCGGCTGGAAGGCAGAGACGTCCCTGAACGTCACAGAACCACTGCTGGGTGGGGACTCCCGCACCGCAGACAGCGGAAACTGGTTCAGACAACTCCCCCGTCAAGGGGATAGGAGCTCAGTCGAAGAGGCTCTCGTCGATGCTGATGGTGTCGAAGGCGGGCTTCGGGAGAGCATGTTCATGCTCGACGGCGGGGACGTCGGAGTGACCGCCACAGCCGTGATCCAGGCTCACCACTTGCCCGTCGGACGGCGAGAACTTGTTGGTGCATGCCCCGAAGAGCGTCCCCAGGGAGCCGCGCAGTGCAACGAAGTAGCCGCACGAGTGACACGGGCCGGGCGCCTGCCGGGAGATCTCGTTGTCAGGCCCCTGAGGGCCCTCCAGCCAGCGCAGAGCGGCATCGTCACGTCCCCAACGGGACAGCACCCGCTCCCTGCCCAGGCCGAGCTCCCACACCGTGGAGCGCAGTTGTGCCCAGTCAGCGGGATCAGCGTCCACGGGCAGGTCACCCGTGGAGAAGCCGGGCTCCAGGCGTGGGTCATCGTCGGCGGTGGGCATGAGCGTTCCGGCGACTATGTCACCTGCGCCGATGCGGTCCGTCCATGGCACCCACGACGGCGCCAGCAGCGCACCCACCATGGGAAGGAGCACCACTTCGTTCACGGTGCACACCTTCGCCCTGGCCGCCCTGACAATGGTCACGGTCCAACGCCATTCGACGTAGCCGGGCAGGAGGCAGGCGAAGGAGTGCGTCACGACGCGCTCCCCCTCCTCGGCCACAACGCCGAGGTGTTCCCCGACGGCGTCCGCCCACGACTGCTCCTCGGCCGCTGCCCGGGCCAGATCCACGGCCGCAGCGGCCGCCGCATCGAGTTTGGGTGCAGCCATCACATCTCCAGTTCGTCGGCGACGCGGCGCAACAGGAGCGCCACGTTTGTTGCAGTCTTCTCATCGGGATGATGATTGCGGCGATATCCATTGCCGAGGCCGTCGAGCAGGTTGATCAGGTCTTCCACGATGGGAGCCAATTGCTCGGGCTTCTTGCGCAGGTTCTTCGACAGGGACACGGGGGCCTCAAGCAACTCCAGGGACAGGGCCTGCTCACCCCGGCGTCCATCCATCACCCCGAACTCGACCCGCTGGCCGGTCTTGAGCGCTGTGACCCCAGTGGGCAACACGGAGGATCGCACGAAGACGTCGCCGCCGTCGTCTTTGGTGATGAAGCCAAAGCCCTTGTCAGCGTCATAGAAGCGCACTTTTCCGGTGGGCACGGCGAACCTCACTATCGATGGTTTGAAACAGTAGATTTCAGTCTATCGTTTCGGGTTCGCCGCCACCCAACAGAGTCACGCCGGCTGGTTGGCCGCCACGTGTCGGAAGTAGTCCGCGTAATGAAGCTTCGCGGCCGCCGCCTCGTCGATGATGACGAAGGCACGACGGTGGAACTGCAGGATCGATGCCGGGCACATGGCGGAGACGGGGCCCTCGATCATGGCGGCCACGATGTCTGCCTTCTTCTCCCCGGATGCCACCATCACCACGTTGTGGGCATCCATGATGGTGCCGAGACCCTGTGTCACACAGTGCGTGGGGACGGTTTCACCGTCGGCGAAGAACCGGGCGTTGTCCTCACGGGTCTGCTGCGTGAGCGTCTTGACCCGGGTGCGCGAGGCGAATGACGACGTGGGCTCGTTGAAGCCGATGTGGCCGTTGCTACCGATACCCAGGATCTGGACGTCGATGCCACCGGCTTCGCGCATGGCGTGCTCGTAGTCCTCCGCTGCGGCCTCCAGGTCCGCGGCGAAACCGTTGGGGACCCTCACGCGGCGAGGATTCATGCCCAGCGGCTTGACCACGGTGCGATCGATCGTCTGCCTGTAGCTCAGCGGGTGGTGTGGATCCAGACCGACGTATTCGTCCAGCGCAAATCCGAGCGCGTGGGCAAAATCAACATCACCGGCGGCTGCGCGACGCTCGAGCTCGGCATACAGGTTGAGCGGTGAGCTCCCGGTGGCGAGCCCCAGAACGGGGGTGTTCCGTCCCTCCAGCTGTGCAATTACACGATCAGCGGCGACCGCGCCAACCTGATCCTCATCCTGGCAGATGACAACTTCCATCACAGACTCCTCAAGTCGCTTCGGCATCCCTGCAACGTGGCGAGCAGGTCCTCCAGTTTTGTTAACCTGAACTTATCGCGCCCTGACCGGACATCACGCCTCCGGTTGCCCGGTTCATATCAAGTGATCATGGGCCCTGAGCAGAACCTGTTCACCGTGACCCCCCCCCACGTCGCCGCAGGATTGCGACCTGCCCGGTAGAATCGGCCCATGGCTTCCTGGACCGACGGCGCAGCGTACGCACCGATCGAGCGACCCGACGGTTTCGCCACGCCAGAGGTTGAGCCCCTCGCTCACACCAGCAACCCGGTGGCCCCGACTCCGGGGGCGATACCTCCACCGCGAGAGTTCAGGCAGGACGGCCCTGTCACGCCTCTCGGGCACGTTCGCACGATCCCACTGCCCCGCCGAAACCCAGAAGAGCCGATTCTTGTGAGCGGTGGCCTGATGACGACGGCGTCCTCCATGGGCCAGCACCCCATCCGGGATCCGCAGACACCCTTCCACACCCGGCGCGAGACGGACGGCGCACAGAACGTGGACGCGCTACCACCTCCCACAGGTGAGCCACTGGCCCTTGGCATGGGTGCGCCCGGTCCTCCTGGAGCCGGGCTGGATGTGCTCATGTCCTCAGGCGTTGCGCGCCGCACCGATTCCCGGGGAAAGTCCTCGCAGGAAATGTCGACGCAGCGAACGCTGGTCTTTCTCGCGGTGGCCTGCTGCGTCCTCGGCTTCACGATCGGCGTCGTTGCCCCCTACATGCTCATCGCCGCCGGGGCCCTGTCGCTGCGCGCCGCTTTCCTCACTGGAAAGACGGGAGTCTGGGCCATCGGTGTGGGCCTCGCCCTCATCGTGGCCGGCTTCATCGTCACTCCCGGATCCGAGGAGCTTCTGGGACGCCTGGCTTCCCTGTCCTTTGGCATCCGGTTCGTCACGGCCGCCGTCGGGCGCTCCCAGGGCAATTCCTAGCGCTCCCAGGGCAATTCCTAGTCGGTGAACTGCCGGGTGACCGGCACTGTCGACTCGTCCACCTCGCCGAGGTCGAGCACCACGTCTCCAGTCAGAGCCGCCAACCCGGACAGACCCGCCGGCCAGACGTCCTTCGGCAAATCATCGAGCGGCCACCAGTCATGGCCCTGCAATCTTTGCTTCTCCCCTGCAGTGAGCGCAGCCGGTGTCGCCACGAAGCGTTCCACCTCCACGCGGAAGAACCATTCCTTCTGCACCCTCACCCGGTCCGAGTAGCCGTGCGTCACAGTCCGCAGCGCCACAGGCCCGATCAGGGCTTCCTCCTTGACGAGCAGTCCCGTCTCTTCGTAGAGCTCGCGCTGTGCGGCGGCTCTCGGAGTCTCTCCCTCGTCAATCCCGCCGCCAGGCGTCACCCACCACTTCGAACCCGGCACTCCCGGATCTGAATCGGCGAGCAACAGCACGTCTGTCCCGCTGGTGCAGATGACGCGCGCACCGGTTCGCCATGCCCATTCTCTGGTCATGTGGCGCGATCCCGCTCGTGGGCAATGGTGTCATCCACGAGTGCCCGCCACGTGCGGACCAGGCCGACGTCCACATAGGCCTTAAACGATCCGCTGGGCCGTGCCGGCGAGCCGATGTGAAATGCGCGCACTCCTGCGCGGACCAACCACGGCACATGTTCTGCCTTCAGTCCTCCGCCGGCCATGATCAATCGAGTAGTGCCTGCATGGGTTCCTGCACGGCTGATCAGATCGTCGAGTCCGTGTTCCACACCCCGCACAGAACCGCCGGTGAGAACCTGATCCAGACGGGGCAGCGTCAGCAGCGTCTCCCACGCCACGTCCTGGTCCAGGCAATTGTCGATGGCGCGATGGAATGTCCAGGGCCACTCCCCCGCGTCCAGGAGTTCGGTCATCACTTCCACGTCCACACCTGCGTGTCCGTTGAGGAAGCCGAGCACCACGCCGTCGGCGCCGGCATCCAGATAGCTGGCAATCAGCCCCTTGAGCCGTACGGCCTCTCCTCCATCGGTCCCGAACCCGGGCCGGAGCCGCACCATGGGCCGGATCTGGATGGAGGTGGCTCTGCGGACCTTGTCCACCAGCGCCGGCTCGGGTGACAGGCCACCCTCCTCCATGGAGCCGACCAGCTCGATGCGGTCCGCGCCGCCTTCTTCCGCCCGCTCCGCGTCGGCCGCGTGCAGCGCGATGACCTCCAGCATGCTCATGGCTACATCCTGTCAATGAAATCCCAAGCGTGCGGCTCGGCGCGCTGGACAAGCGGGGTCTGCGTGGGCTCTGCGAGGCTGGCGCTATGAGGTCACCGCAGGTCATCTCCACAATGCCATCAGGAGGATCCTCCACCGTCCCGGCGGCTGCACGACTGGTCTTCGGGTCTCCGGATGGAAGCAGACGCTCCATTGGTCGCGTTCCCGATGGGACCAATACCGCGCCGGTTCAACGACAAAATGATGGTGTGGACACAACAGGCCAAGGTTTTCGGCGAGATCTCTGTCTATCCGGCAGTAACGGTGCAGGCGGACGGCCACAGCGAATTCAACGGGGCCATGACTGCCGACCATCTCGCGAAGCGCTGGTCCAACGTCGTCACCGATGCCGACAACGTCGAACGCGCCGCAGCCAGCGGAAGGCTCCTCGGTGACCCATGAAAGCGGCATGTCCGGTCATCACGAAGACGAAGGGCGCCAACCACAGTGCGATCATGAGCTGACCAGACACACGGCAACCACTGTGCGCAAAACCGCATGGCTCCTCGGTGACCAGTGAATGCGGCGAGTCTGGCCGCCC
>CBDTVQ010000134.1:0-5687 GCA_965364045.1 uncultured Tessaracoccus sp.
CACCACCACCAGCGTCGACGAAATCATCTCCCTACTGTCCGACATTGGAGAAGAGGAATAATGCTCGCACTGCGCTTCTACGCCCCTGGAGACCTGCGACTCGAGGATGTACCGGAGCCCGTCTGCGGCCCGGATGAAGTCAAGATCCGCGTCAAGAACTGCTCAACTTGTGGCACCGACGTAAAGATCCGCAACAACGGCCACCAGAACCTGACGCCGCCGCGCATCATCGGCCATGAAATCGCCGGCGAAGTGGTGGAGGTGGGCCAAGATGTTGTCGGTGATTGGAAGGACGGTGACCGAGTTCAGGTCATCGCCGCAGTCCCGTGCGGCGACTGCCACGAGTGCAAGAAGGGCTGGATGGCCGTCTGCCAGAACCAGACCTCGGTGGGGTACCAGTACGACGGCGGCTTCGCCGAGTACATGATCGTGCCTCGCGAAGTGCTGAAGGTGGATGGGCTCAACAGGATTCCTGAGGGTGTCGGATTCGACGAAGCGTCCGCCGCTGAGCCCTTCGCCTGTGCCATCAACGCCCAGGAACAGCTCGGCATCGAGGAGGGCGACGATGTGGTCATCTTCGGCGCCGGCCCCATCGGCTGCATGCACGTGCGGATCGCACGTGGGGTCCACAAGGCGGGACGCATCATCCTCGTCGACGTCAATGAGCAACGCCTCCAGATGTCCGCCGACGCCGTACACCCGGAGATCGTCATCAACGCCTCCGAGGTGGACGTCGTCGAGAAGGTCATGGAACTGACCGATGGTCGAGGCGCGGACGTCATCATCACGGCGACGCCCGCCAACATCACCCAGGAGCAGGCTGTCGCCATGGCGGCCCGCAACGGTCGCATCAGCTTCTTCGGTGGCCTGCCCAAGACCAATCCGACCATCACTCTCGATTCCAACGTGGTGCACTATCGCCAGCTCCACATCCATGGCGCCAACGGCTCCGCCCCGGAGCACAACAAGCGGGCCTTGGCCTACATTGCTTCCGGCGAGGTGCCCGTGAAGGACCTCATCACCCGGCGCATCCCGCTGGCTGATGTGATGGACGCCTTCGGCATCGTGGAACGCGGTGAGGCCATCAAGGTCACCATCGAAACCAACTGAGGCAGGATCAACTCATGAGCAGCAACGTAGCCCCCGCCACCCGCACCCTGTACGCACCGCAGCGCCATGATGAAATCGTGGCTGCTGCCCAGCTGGATGGCCGGGTCGAGGTGAACTCACTGGCAGTTCAGCTGGGCGTCACCCCCGAGACCATTCGACGCGACCTTGCCGCGCTCGAGCGGCACGGCAGGATCCGGCGGGTGCACGGGGGCGCGTTGCCTGTCATGGAACTGGAACAGGAGCCGTCACTTCTCGACCGCCTGGGCCACCATTCCGATGCCAAGGAACGCATTGCGGCGCGTGCACTCCAGGAGTTGCCGTCGCGGGGAACCATCCTGCTGGACTCCGGGACGACGACTCTGGCCATGGCCAAAGCCCTGCCCGCCTCGGCAGAGCTGGAGGTGGTGACCAACTCCGTTGCCATCGCCGCCGTACTGGCCGATCACGAGAATCTCACCGTCCATATGCTCGGCGGTACCATTCGCAAACGCACCGGCGCCTGCGTCGGTCAGTGGGCATCTGACGCACTGGTCTGGATGTGCATAGACGTGGCCTTCATCGGTTCCAACGGGTTCAGTCTGAGGCGGGGCATGACCACGCCCGACGAGGCGGAGGCAATCGTCAAAAGGGCCATGGTCACCAGCGCGCGGCGTCCCATCGTGGTGGCGGACTCGTCGAAGGCGGGCCAAGAACGTCTCCACCGCTTCGCAGAGATCGAGGAGATTGCCCTGCTTGTCACCGACACTGGACTGGACGATGAGACAAGCAACGCGTTGGATGCTGCAGGAATGGAGGTGATCCGAACATGATCATCACTGTCACACCCAACCCCAGCATCGATCGCACGGTCGCGGTTGAGCAGCTTCACATGGGCGAGATCAACAGGGCGCTGTCCAGCCGGGTGGACCCCGGGGGCAAGGGCGTCAACGTCTCAAGGGCGCTGTGCGCCAACGGGGCGGACACCTTGGCCATACTGCCTCTCGGGGGCCCCGACGGCCGATTGCTCGCTGCATTGCTGGATCATGCTGGGGTGCAGCACCGCGAAGTCGCTCTCGCAGGAACAACCCGGACCAACGTCGCCATCGTGGATCCCAGTGGGACCACCACCAAGGTCAACGAACTCGGGCCGACGATGAGCACGGCGGAGCTCGAGGCCTTGCGAACATCAATCCTGTCCTCCAGCAGCGAGACCGATTGGCTGGCGCTGTGCGGCAGCCTCCCTCCGGGGGCACCCCCCACATGGTTCGCCGACATCATCGCTACCCACCGGGGCAGGGTCGCCGTCGATGCCTCCGGCAGCGGCTTCCTCCAGGCGGTGGCCGCCGGACCGGACCTCATCAAGCCCAATCACGAGGAGTTGGAGGAACTGGTCGGGCGAGAACTGCCCACACTCGCCGATGTTCTGGAAGCCGCCAACTCCGTGGTGGCGGGGGGTGTCGCCATGGTGGTCGTCAGTCTCGGCTCCGACGGCGCCCTTGCGGTGACCGCCGACGGGCACTGGTTTGCCACGGCTGCTGTGACCGCTCCTTTGTCCACCGTCGGGGCCGGCGACTGTCTACTGGCGGGGCTGCTGCACGCCCTCCAGCGCGGCGCAGACCCCCAGACGGCGATCGCCTCGGCAGTTGCATGGGGATCCGCCGCGGTGTCGCTGCCCGGCAGCCGGGTGCCGGAACCAAAGGACATCGCCTCCATCACCGTCTCCACGGATCTACCTGATCTGAGAACCCCAATCACCCACTGACCATCCATTCACAAGCAATTCCCTCGTCACCGTCGACCAAAGGAAAGAAGAAAATGTCATCACGTACCGCAACCATCGCCTCTTCGGTGGGGCTGCATGCCCGCCCCGCCGCCTTGTTCGTCAAGAAGGTCACCGCCACAGGCATGCCTGTCACCATCGGCAAGGAGGGCGGCAAGACCGTCAACGCTGCATCGATGCTGGCTGTCATGGCGTTGGGCGTCAAGTTCGGCGAAGAGGTCGTACTGAGTGCTGAGGGAGTGGGCTCCGACGAGGTCCTGGCTGATCTTGTCGCGTTCCTCGAGATCGATCACGACGCGAAGGAGTGAGCGACATGACAACAATTACAGGATTGGGAGTCAGTGGCGGCTCTGCCGTCGGTGTCGTGGCTCTGTGCGCCCTGCCCGCACCTTTGCCTGACGAGGCTGCTTCCACTGACCCGGCCGCCGATCTCACCCGTGTGGGCGACGCCCTGGAGACGGTGGCTTCAAAGTTTGACGCCACGGCCGCCACGCTGAGCGGTGATGCGGCTGAGATGATCGCCGCAGCTGCCGGGATCGCCCGCGACCCCGGCCTGCTGGATGCCGTCACAGAGAACCTGAACACCATGGGTCCCGCCCATGCCCTCCATGAGGCGGTGGCAGGTTATGCCGTCCAGTTCGAGGAGCTTGGCGGATACTTCGCTGAGCGTGTCACTGACCTGCTGGATGTGGGTGCCCGCGCCGAGGCGCTGCTGTTGGGGCGTCCCATGCCGGGTGTCCCCGAGTTGTCCGAGCCCAGTGTGGTCATCGCCCACGATCTGGCCCCGGCCGATACTGCGGTGATGGATCCGGCGATGGTGGTGGGTATCGTCACCGAAGCGGGTGGCCGTACCAGCCACACGGCCATTCTCGCCTCGCAACGCGGGATCCCCGCGATCGTGCAGGCCAAGGGGGCCCTCGACCTGGCCGACGGCATCCGCGTCGGTATCGACGGCGACACCGGTGAACTCACCCTTGACCCCGACGACGCCTGGCTGGCAGCCAAGGCGGAGAAGCAGCGGGCCAGGGAACGTATCTCTGAGCGCAGCGGCCCCGGACAAACCTCCGATGGGCATCCGGTGATGTTGTTGGCCAACATCGGCAACGTCGCAGATGCCGAACTCGCGGGCGCGGCCGACGTCGAGGGGGTAGGGCTGTTCCGCACCGAATTCCTGCACCTGTCGGCCACCACTGCCCCGACCGTCGCGGAACAGTCTGATGAGTACATCCGCGTGCTGAGACCGTTCGGGAATCGCCCCGTCACGGTCCGCACCCTGGATGCCGGAGCGGACAAGCCACTCGCTTTTGCTGATCTCGGCCCGGAGCCCAACCCGGCTCTGGGACGTCGCGGCCTGAGGCTCATGGTCGAGCGGGAAGATCTCCTCAGAGATCAACTCGCTGCCCTGGCCATGGCCGCCGCCGATACCGGCGCAATGGTCAAGGTGATGGCCCCGATGGTCGCCACCACACAGGAGGCCGCCTGGTTCACCGACCGCGCCCACACCGCCGGACTACCGGTGGCCGGTGTGATGATCGAGGTACCCGCCGCCGCACTGCGCGCCCACCACGTACTGAAGGTCACTGACTTTGCCAGCATCGGCACCAACGATCTGGCCCAGTACACGATGGCCGCAGACCGCATGGTCGGAGAACTCTCGGACCTACTCGACCCGTGGCAGCCGGCTGTCCTGGACGTGGTCGCTGCCGCCTGCGACGGCGGCCGGCAAGTGGGCAAACCCGTCGGCGTCTGCGGGGAATCAGCTGGCGATCCCCTCATGGCACTCGTCCTGACCGGTTTGGGCGTCACCAGCCTATCCATGTCGGTCCAACGCGTCCCCATGGTCCGGTGGGCACTGTCCCAACACACGGCCGCCGAATGTGTTCACCTCGCGGAACTGGCACGGGAAGCGGATTCCGCGCACGCTGCACTGGAGGCAGTCCGCGCGGCCGCCTCGACGGAGCTCACTGACTTGCTGTGAGCGATCGTGATGCCTACATCACGGTTTCGCATCTGTTCAAAAAATCACTCATTTTTTCTTGCAAATGATGCAATTCTGTACAACACCACGCTTGACCAAGAATTCTTCAACCTTCGGAGGTCCACATGTCTCGTCCCAACTTCTTCCCTGACACCGGAATTCCGCGGTCTGTCGCCGGCATGTCGGCCTCGCGGCGGACCTTCCTGCGCGGCTCTCTCGCTGGCGCGGCTCTCCTGGGTTCATCCTCCCTCCTGGCGGCGTGTGGAGACGACGCTGGAAGCGGTGACGCCACGGGCGGCGCAGACGCTTCGAAGCCTGTGAAGTTCGGTATGAACGAGGCCTCGGGTGCGGGCCCGGCCTACGACCGGCTGGCCAACATGGCCATGGCCTACGCCACGGCCACGGGCGTCGAGGTCAACCGCAACGAGGTGGACCACAACACGTTCCAGGAGAACATCAATACCTACCTCCAGGGCAACCCCGACGACGTCTTCACCTGGTTCGCTGGCTACCGCATGAACCAGTTCGCCGAGTCGGGGCTGATCACCGATGTCAGCGACCTCTGGCCGATCGACGGGCTCAACGACAGCTTCAAGTCGGCGGCCACCGCCGCCGACGGCAAGCAGTACTTCGTGCCCAAGGACTACTACCCCTGGGCTGTGTTCTACAAGAAGTCGGTCTTCGAGCAGAACGGCTACGAGGCTCCCGGCACGCTGGACGAGCTGACCGCCCTCATGACGAAGATGCAGGGCAACGACATGGTGCCCTTCGCCTTCGCCGACAAGGACGGCTGGCCCGCCATGGGCACCTTCGACATCCTGAACATGCGCATCAACGGCT